>NZ_SCOK01000079.1:0-17998 GCF_005502555.1 Pseudomonas sp. D(2018) | reverse complement strand
TCTCGTCAGCGGGAGGCGCATTCTACAGCGCTCAATCACGCTGTCAACACCTCCTTTCCAACTTCATTCGCCAGTGGCGAACCTTGCGAAGCGGAACCTCCCAGCACCTTCACAAACCACTTAACTCATTGATCTACAAGGAGTTTTGCTTGGCAACTGTGCTGGAAGAGGTGCGCATTATAGGGATGCAGATTCTGCCGTCAATACTTAATTGAAACCTTTTTGTCATGCCGCCTGAATACCGGCAGCGCCGACTTCTTCCTATATATAGAAGCGCCGCCCAAAGGCGGCGCACAGGGGGTGTGGCATACAACGGTTTCAGCGCTGCAGCCAGGCTTCAGCTTCCGCCGCCTGCTGCGAACCGAAGGCCTTGATCGTCAACCCCGGAATCAGCGCCCCCTCGACCTCGCTCACCTTCCTCACCCATCCCTTGTCGGCCACTACCGCCATACGGTCGAACCGGCGAACGACCTTGAACAGCTGAGGAATGTGTGAGACTTCAACGGCCATGGCGCCCAGCGTCGGCATTTCGAACTTGCCTATCCGATAAAGCATTCGGCCATGGGCGATGCCTTCGGACTGCTGCGACAGCTGATCGATCGCTGTGCGCATGTCATCGCTATCGAGCTTTCCGGCAAAGTCGACGTCTACGCGATTCTCGCCATTTCGCATTACCTGGAACATAGCAACACCTCCATGCGGGAGTATGCCTTTCACAATACGCCGCCTGCTGGAAACGACAAGGCAATTGGAAGGGGCCGGACGCTGTCCAGCCCCTTCAGATAACAGCGGGTCAGGCGCAGTTCCGCCCCCTCGGCCACAGAACCGGAAACAACGGATGCTCCATAGGCGCACCGTCAGGTAACTGGTCGATCAACCCTGGAAACTCCGGCGACGTCTTCCAGGACCGAGAGGCATGGCGCATGTCTTCGCCGAGAAAACGCAAGGAGAATGCCCGCCGTCTTCGTTTTCCGCTTACTCCGCCGGAGCCATGCAGCGTCAGCATGTGGAAGAACACCGCATCCCCGGGTTCTAGCTCCCAGCCGAGGATATTCCAACGCGAGCGGTCCGCCTCGATGTCCGGCAGGTCAGCCAGGCTGCCCTCCGGGAACCAGCGGGCCTGGTTGTCCAGGAAGCTCCGCGGCATGAGCCAGGGCCCCAGATGTGAACCGGCCACGAACTCCAGCGTCGACTCCCGCGCCACGGGGTCCACCGGCATCCACATGCTGCAGTTCTGTTTTCCATCTACGTTGTAGTAGGGCTGGTCCTGATGCCACGGCGTGCGCTGGCGGGTATTCGGCTCCTTCACCAGCAAGTGGTCGTGGTACAGGCGAGCACTGCCTCCGCCCATCAGTTGCGCCGCTACCGAGCCCACCCGACTCTCGAAGATGAAGCGCCGGTACTCCTCTATATCTCGCCAGTTGCAGAAATCCTCGAAGAACCAGCCCGGATCATCCGGACTACTGGCCACCTTGGCCCTGTTGCTGGGTGAGGCGAGGTTGATTTCGATACCCAGCTCCAGCAGCGCAACTTCATCGACCGTGAACAACTGGCGGATGCAAACCGCACCGTCACGCTGGAACGCCTCGATCGTCGACTGGGGGAGCTCGAACTCATAATTGTGCCGCGTCATGCAGGACTCCTTTTTCCCGAGGTAATGCGCATCGACAGAGCAATGGGCCGCCATTCCTGTCAGGACAACTCAAGCGCACGTGGTTCAACTTCCTTCGGCCGCACCCAACGCCAGTAGGCGAGCGAGAGCAGCACCAGCCAGACGGCGCCCACATAGAGCGCCACTCGCGTCTCGGGGAAAATGCCCAAAACGACGAAAATGAACACCATGAAGGCAATGGCGAAGTACTGCCCGTAAGGCCAGAACGGCACCCGGAAGTGAAGCTTCGCGACCTCCACATCACCAAGGCGCCGACGCATCGCCACCTGGGAGAGCAGGATCATCAGCCACACCCACACCCCTGCGAACGTCACCAGGGATGCGAATGTCAGGAACAACTCATCCGGCACCAGATAGTTGAGCAGTACACCCAGAAGCAGCGCGACGGCGATCACCACCACGGTCATCCAGGGCACGCCATGGCGCGACAATCGCCCAAACGCTGCCGGCGCATGGCCGGCCGCAGCCATGCCATAGAGCATCCGCCCCGTGCAGAAAATGTCGCTATTGATCGCGGATACCACTGCCGAGATCACCACCAGGTTGAGGATGCTGGCAGCCGAATCGATTCCAAGCCCACTGAATATCTGGACGAAGGGGCCGCCCTGGCTGCCGATCTTCGGCCAGGGATACAGCGCCATCAGCACCAACAGCGTGAGCACGTAGAACAGAAGGATGCGCAGCGGCACAGAGTTGATGGCCTTGGGAATCATCCGTTGCGGGTCCTTCGCCTCTCCTGCCGTGAGACCAATCACTTCGATACCGCTGAAGGCGAACATCACGATGGTGAAAGACGCCACCATGCCCTCGACACCATTGGGGAAGAATCCACCATGGGTCCAGAGGTTACTGAGCGCCGGCGCCCCGCCCGAGCCATCGCCCAGCCGAATACCCAGCAGCAGCACGCCCAAACCGGCCGTGATCATGGCGACGATGGCCAGCACCTTGATCAGCGACAGACAAAACTCCAACTCGCCAAACACCCGCACGTTGCACAGGTTCAACGCTGCAATGAAACAAACGATGCCCAATACCCAGATCCAGCGCGGCGTATCGGGAAACCACAGCCCCATATAAATGCCGAAGGCCGTTACGTCAGCCAGACACACCATCGCCACAGCGAAAGCGAAGGTCCAGCCGGTTAGGAACCCCGCGTAGCGGCCCAGATACCAGCTTGCGTACTGGCCAAAGGAGCCAGCCACCGGCGAGCGCACAGCCATTTCCCCCAAAGAGCGCATCACCAGGTAAACCACAAGGCCGCCAATCAGGTAGGCCAGCAACACCGAAGGCCCCGCCCACTGGATGGCCGCCGCCGAGCCGTAGAACAACCCCGTGCCGATGGCTGAGCCCAGGGCAATGAATCGGATATGCCGCGTATTCAAACCACGTCGCATTACAGCCCCGTCCATTGAGTCGCCTCCTTATTGTTGTTATCAACGAAGCCGTCGGAGCTGCCCGCACTCCCCCACCTCGAGTACCAGCCCAAGCGTTCTGCATTGTCGTGACGGATGATCTGCTTGCTCTCCAGATAGCTCTCCAGCCCCCAGGGTTCCTGGATGAAAGCCGGGTTCGAGCAATTGACCCAGACCACCCCGGCACGCAGGCCGTTGGCGATGCGGGTAGCACGCTCCAGGTCAACGGAGAACACCGCGGTCGCCAGGTCATGGCTGCCGTGGTTTATCAGAGCCAGAGCCTCCGCTTCGGTCTTGAAGCGCTTTACGCAGAACACCGGGCCAGAGATGCCCTCGCGCCAGATTTCATGCCTGATGTCGGGCTCATCGAAGATCGTCGGCTCAACGAAGTGGCCGACCGGCAAGTGAGCCGGGCGTCTTCCACCAATGAGCAACTTCGCAGCCCGTTGGCTGTGCTGGATCACCGTCATGAACTTCCGATGCTGCCTGGCACTGACGAGAGGCCCCATGTGAACCCCCGCCAGTATCCCTGGGCCCAGACGCATACCGCGCACTGACTCAACCAGCCGCTCCAGCAGGCGAGGCGCAATGCTCTCCTGAACCACCAGTCGCGCAATGGAACCAGCGGCCTGCCCCTGGTTGAGGAAGGCGCCGAGCACTATCCACTCCACCGCGGCGTCTACATCGACGTCATCGAACAGAATGCAGGCCGCCTTGCCGCTTGACCCCAAACCCAACCCCCTTCCCCCGGCCAGGGCGGTCGAGGGCGTCTGGACCCCGAGCGGCAAACGACCGAAGGACAGCCTGTCCACGCCCGGGTGCCGAACCAAGGCCCGGTCGGTCTGCCCCTCGAAACCCGACAGGATGTTGAGCACCCCGGGAGGGAGCCCGACGCGGCTCGCTGCCAGCCCCAACTCCAGGGCAGTCAGTGGCGTGAGCTCCGACGGCACGACCACGCATGTCGCCCCTGCAGCCAACACAGGTGCAATCGTCCGCGCCGCCATCAGCAACGGAAAACTCCAGTGGATGATCAGCCCCACCACTCCCGACGGCTCGTGGCGAATACGACAGCTGAAACGTGAGTCAATCAGGCGCAGCGGCTGGTCCTGACGCTCGTCCAGCTCCCGCGCCAGACCCGCGTAGCGGCGGAAACACTCGATGGCATCGGCCACATCGGATACCGCCTCGCGCAAGGGCTTACCGTTGTCGCGAACCTCCAACTCCGCCAAGGTCTCCTGGCGCAGCTCCAGATTGTCGGCCAGCGCATCCAGGTACCCTGCCCTCTCGCTGCCGGGCATCTGCGCCCAGCCACAATTGAAGGCCGTTCGGGCAGCTTGAACGGCCAGGTCAACATCCTCCGCGCCAGCCGCCCCCAATTCCATGATGCGTTTCTCCAGGGCCGGATCAACGCTGCAGAACCGCTGCCTGAGCCTCGGAGCCACCCAACGCCCGCCGATGTAGAGCGTTGGCTCGCTCATCGTGGTTTTCCCCGCGCGACTTTATTGATGGGCCGAGGCTATCAACGCCCTCGCGGAAGGCGCCTATGCCGACTGAGGTACGGGCCACCTCGCAGGGCTGTCAGATACTTCGTAGAGGCCAATAACGCGAGACAAACCCGCACCTCGAGACTCACGAAGCGCGCGATGGGGACGAAGCAGATTCGTAGAAGGGAATGAGTGAAACGATGACCTTGCAGCTCATTGCTGAAGCCGGGCGCTCAGGCAATCGGCGGACCGATGCAGCGATCGAAGATGAGGATTCAGCACGCTCAGGTCGCCGAAGTGCTCGGCATCGGCAGGCGTCGTGTCGAAGCTCTCCAAACGCAAGCTGGCGGCGTAATTGGATTGGCGCGCCTTGGCGTAATAGGCCCTCTTGACCTGTAGGGACGGGGTTGGCATCAGGGGCCTCTTTCGTTGCGTACCGCGTCATTATGGCGGAAGGCGCTTCCGGCGCTCCAACCAGCCTGCAAGCACAGCCCTTCTCCATCTGTGGGGGCGAATTCATTCGCAAAGGGCAACGCAGCCCCCCGCGAGTCCATCCCCTGCTGACGGACTTCGCCTCCCTCAGCCCCTCTTCAACTCCCGCACGAACAACGCCAACAACTCAGACTGACTGCCAATCTCCAGCTTCTCGTACAGATTCCGCCGGTGCACCTTTACTGTCCCCGGCGCAATCCGCAGCTGCTGCGAAGCCGAACGATTCGAGTGCCCCTCCAACAACAACCGCGCCACCTCACACTCCCGCACCGTCAACACACCACGGCCGAACTGCTCAAATGCCTCATCCACCTTGTCGTCCACACCAGAGCGAGCCTGCGGGAGCGGCTGCCGATACACCTCCCAAGCCGCACGCACGACCTGTTCGACAACCGGCGCCGCACTGCGCAACAGCTGCATCTCCCCATCGCTGAAGGCCGCACCGCCCCGCAGCCGCATCAGCGATAACACCGCGCCGCCCTGCTCACCCAGGCTGATGATGAAGCCGAGCTGCTCGCTCAAACCCAGGTAGCGGTAGTAACTGCAGTAGTACGACGTGTTGTAGAAGCGCTCCGGCGCCAGCCGCCGCATGCTGTACAGCCCATCGGCCTGGCCGAATACGCAGGCCAGGTAGAACGGGTCCAGCAGGTACGGGCCGGCCTGGTAGTCGCCAACGAACAGCTGACGCAGGTTCGGTGGAATGGTGTCGAACAGCGCCAGCGGCGGATGACGCCCTTCATGAATGAACAGTGCAATGTGATCAGCGAAGGCCAAGCGTTGTAGCCAGTCGGCCAGTGCTTGTAACTGAGCGCGGCCGGGAGGCCGTGCCAATACGTCGGCAATGTCTTGGGTCCATTCAACGAGCTGTCCGTGCATAGATCGAGGTCGCAAGAATCTGAAAGCCGCTACAGAAAGAGGAAGGCAAACTAAACTCTCTGAGTTTAGGAAAATAAACAGAACATGACAAGGAATCTAAACCATGCGGTGTTTAGCATCCTTAACCATGGACTTCCCCGACCGCATCAGATCGCGCATGCAGGCGCTGCACTTGAGTGCCGCCGAGTTGGCTCAACTCGTAGGCGTCTCCAAAGGTGCCGTCACCCACTGGACCACCGGCGCCAACAAGGTCAGCGGGAAGAACCTGATCGCACTCGCAAAAGCACTGGAGTGCGATGTCAGTTGGCTCGTAAATGACGAAGCACGCACAGTCACCATCGGCTCCTATGCACGAACAGCCCGCGCCAGCGAAGCGAGAGACGCAACCACCGCCCTGATCCTGGAAATGCTGAAAAAGCATGCCGGCAAAAGCCTCAACAATGCCGCCAAGCAACGCATCGCCCAGGCGCTAGCGGAAAGCCTCAAACCCAGCCCCCCGGCCATCGGTGAGTCCCCTCTAGCATCGCCTCGAAACGCCGCAGGTGAAGGCGAAATCTGCATTCCCCATCTCGATCTCCAGGCCCTAGCGCCCGATGGAAAGCTGCCCGCCGACTACAGCGAGGCCGTGCACAGCATCACCGTCAGCGAGTCATTCCTGCGGGAACAAGGCGTCAACTACACCCGTGCTGCCAACTTGGCCGTCGTCACCCAGTGGGGACAAAGCATGGAGGGCACCCTCAGTGACCGCGACCCGGTCATTGTCGATTGCGGGGTGAACGAGTTCGTGGGGGATGGGGTTTACCTGATCACCTGGGCGGGGCATCTGTTCATCCGGCGCTTGCAGTTGGCCGGGAATGATCAGGTGGAGATGGTTGCGGATAATCCGGTGCACAAGGGCCGGGTTGCATCAATGGGTGACGTCGTAATTCATGCCAGCGCATTGCTGGCGTGGAGCGCACGTAAGCTGTGAACGCGCGTCTCAACAGAGCGCCATTGACCCTACGTTTGGACACTTTGCTGCCCGCAGGCAGCTGGAAGCGCTCCTGGAGCCGCGCCTCTGTCCAGCTACCCTTTTCGGGGAGATGTGCTTTGCCCTAGCTCACTCTTCTGCGAAATAGTCGCTGTCGAGTTGCTTCACCTCATACACCTGCTTGACGCTTACCCCCAGGTTGTTTTCCACCATCAGCCGGGCAAGCTCAACACCATCGATCAGCACCACCTTGATATCCAACCCCAGCGCCGCTTCTCTGGCCCCCTGAGAGAACTCCGACGTGGTGATGAACACACCCTTCCGCGCCCGCTGACGGGTCAGCGCCCCGATGAACTTATCGATCTCGGGACGATGCACCGTGTTGCTCCAACGCTTGGCTTGCAGGTAGATCACGTCAAGGCCGAGCTTGTCTTCCTTGATAATGCCGTCGATGCCGTCATCGTTCGTGGCCTGGGTCGCCTTGCCGGCTTCCTTGCGTGAGCCGCCGTAGCCCATGGCCAACATCAGATCGACCACCAGTTGCTCGAAGAAACTCGGCGTCGCCGCTCGGACCTGCGCCAGCAGCTCATCGGCCAGCGACTGCAGCAACGCCTGATGGGCCTCGGCCAACTGTTCGTCCGGGGTCGTCTCAGCAGCATCGAGCTCCAGCACCGCAGGCGCATCCGCTGCCGCAGGCTTGGCGGTATGGAAATCGGCGAACTCGGGGAACTGCTTCAGCCAGCTCACCGTGATGCGGTCGGGGCCGTTGGCCAGCACGTCGCGGCCACGCGCAGTGATCTGCACCATGCCCTTAGCCGGTATGGTCAGAAGGCCGGCCTTGTTCAGGTAGGTTCGAGCCCAGCCCACACGATTGTTGATCACCGTTTGCTGGCCCGACGGCAGACGCTCTTTACGCTCGTCCTCAGTCAGTTGGAACTGATCGGCAACGCGCTCGCGCAGTACGCTGAGTTGCAGTGGCGCACCGTCTTGCACCGTTGCCAGTACCGGGCGCATGACGCTTTGAAAATCCGGAATCGACATCTTCACTCCTTGTGGCATCCGTCCCGCCAGCAAGCCATCAGGTGCTGCGCAGTGCGTCCTCATCGAGGCTCGCTGCAGACTTCAACATCTTCAAGATCACCAGGGCAAAGGCCCGGCTCTTGGTCTCGTTATCCAGCACTTCAAGCGATAGCTTCTCGTGGTCGGTCATGGCGTCCAGCACGGTGTCCAGCACACGCTTGGGGAACAGGCCGTGCATCACCTGCTCGACCGAGTGGTTGTTGACCTGGGCCATCACATCCTCCTGGCGACTGATGCGATTGGCGATGCCGGTGAGGAACTGCAGTTGATCCTCATCACTCACCTCGGCGCCAAAGATATCGTTCAACGCCTCGATGATTTCCGATAGCCGCTTCTTCTCCGGGTCATGGGCCTTACCACTGCCGAGCGCGCTGGCGGGGTCAAGGCCGTAATCACCTTGCTCTTCACTCAAACGCAGCTGATGTTCGGCGCGCTTGCTCAGGCGGTAGTGGCTCAATTGCAGCTCGCCCAGGTCAACGTCGTCCTGATCCAGACGATCCACCCGCAGCAGCGGATGCAGGTGCTTGGCATACACGCACAGCTGCTCCAGCTCGCGATCCTCATAGGGGATGATCTGCGCGAGGAACTCGTACAGGCGCACAAAGCTCTGCAGGTTCTTCTTGAACAGGTCGAGCTGATCAACCTGCTCACCCGCTTCCTTGATTGCAGCCTCGGCCTTCTTCACACCAGCGCTGTCGCCGTTCTGTTCGGCGGTACGCTTGAAGTCCAGCGCCTGCTGGCGTGACTCCTGGGCCAGCTTGTAGCGCTTGGCAAAACGCTCCTTGGCCGGCGCGCAGTAGTAGCTGAGCTTGCTGGCGGCGGCCTTGGGGTCGAAGAAGGCGATGGCAAACGCCGCCACCTCTTCCCAATGGTAGATGCCCTCGGCATCCAGCTTCTTCTGCAGGTCATAGATGAGCTGCGGGTCGGTCACATCGGTCAGCTCGGCCTTGGTGTAGTACGGCAGGAAGGCGTCGAGAATGTCCTGTGCGTCGTTGAAGAAGTCGAGAATGAAGGTCGGCTTGCTGTCGCCAAAGGTGCGGTTCAGGCGCGACAGGGTTTGCACGCAGTCCACGCCTTGCAGCTTCTTGTCCACGTACATGGCGCACAGCTTGGGCTGATCGAAGCCAGTCTGGTACTTGTTGGCGGCGATCATCACGTTGAAGTCCTGGGTGTCGAAGGCTTCCGCCAGGTCACGCCCGTTCAGGCCGGGGTTGAGCAGGCTGCTGCTTTCCGTCACCTCTTCGGGGATCACCCCGTCCGGCATCACGCTGCCGGAGAAGGCCACCAGCGGATGCACGTCGCCGTAACCCATCTGCTTCACATAGGCCTGTACGGCCAACTGGTAGCGCACCGCCTCCTGCCGGCTGCTGGTGACCACCATCGCCTTGGCCTGGCCGCCCAGCAGGTGACGAATATTGGCGCGGAAGTGCTCGACGATCACCTCCACCTTCTGGCTGATGTTGTACGGATGCAGGCGTACCCAGCGCGCCAGCTTCATGCGCGCCTTCTTCGAGTCCACTTCCTCGTCGTCGCCGTCCGGGTGGGCGATCTTCCAGGCGGCGCTGTAGGTGGTGTAGTTCTGCAGCACATCGAGGATGAAACCTTCCTCGATGGCCTGGCGCATGGAGTACAGGTGGAAGGCCTCGGGCTTGTTGTCGGCGCTTGCCGGCAGCGCCGGGTTGGCCGGGCAGCCGAACAGCTCCAGGGTCTTGGCCTTGGGCGTGGCGGTAAAGGCGTAGTAGCTGATGCGCTCGTTGGGCGCGCGGGCAGCCACGGCGGCGTCCAGCAGCTCTTCGGCGCTGATTTCTTCAGCCTCTGGCGCGTCGCTGCCGAGAATCTGCTTGAGCTTGCTGGCCGACGAGCCGGTCTGCGAGGAATGCGCCTCGTCGGCGATTACCGCATAGCGCCCGCTGGCCAGCTTGGGGTACTTGTCCAGCGCATCGAACAGCGCCGGGAAGGTCTGGATGGTGACGATGATGATGCGCGTCTGCTCGGCCAGCGCCTCGGCCAATTGTTCGGACTTACTCTGGCTGCCGATATCGCGGGTGATGCACTTGACCACGCCCTGGGCGTGCTCGAACTGGTAGATGGTGTCCTGCAGCTGCTTGTCCAGCACGGTGCGGTCGGTAATCACGATCACCGAATTGAACAGGCGCTGGCCTTCGGCATCGTAGAGCGAGGCCAGTTGATGCGCCGTCCAGGCAATCGAGTTGGACTTGCCCGAGCCGGCGCTGTGCTGGATCAGGTAACGCTTGCCCGGCCCTTCATTGCGGGTGGTCTCGATCAGCTTGTTCACCACTTCCCACTGGTGGTAGCGCGGAAAGATCAGGGTCTCTTTGGTAACGCGCTTGCCATCGGCATCTTCCTTCACGCTCTTCTGCAGGTGCAGGAAGCGGCCCAGCACCTTGAGCCATGCATCGGGCTGGAACAGGCGCTGCCACAGGTAGCCGGTGGCGTACTGGCTGTCATCCGGTGCAGGCGGGTTGCCGGCACCGCCGTCGAGGCTGCCGAGGTTGAACGGCAGGAAGAAGGTCTCCTTGCCGGCCAGCTTGGTGGTCATCGCCACTTCATCCTGACTCACGGCGAAGTGCACCAGCGCGCCGCGCTTGAAGGTCAGCAGCGGCTCGGGCTTGCGCGTCAGCGGGTCTTTTACCGGGCGGTCGTAGCGGTACTGGCGCTTGGCGTTTTCCACGCTCTGCTTGAACTCGCTTTTCAGCTCCAGCGTGGCGACGGGAATGCCGTTGACGAACAGCACCAGATCCAGACGGGGGTTGTACTCGCCCTCGCGGTAGTGAGGGGAATACGACACCTCCGGCACCACACGCAGGCGGTTGCACTGGTAGCGCTTGAGGGTGTCCGGGTTCATGCCGTGGTCGGGCTTGAAGCTGCACACCTCGATCTTCACCCCCGGCAACTTGAAGCCATGGCGCAGCACATCCAGGGTGCCATCCTGCTCCAGCTCGCGCACCAGCTTCTGCACCAACACGCCTTCCGGGTTGTTCGGGTTGGCCTTGGCGAACTTGTCCCAACGCTCCGGCCAGGCGTCCTGGAAGTAGCCGAGAAAGTCTTCGGTGTACAACGCCGTGCGCCGGTCATAGCCGCTGGCTGGCCCGGTCAGCCAGCCCTGGGCGACCATGGCGGTGATGATGTCCCGCTGGAACTGGGCTTCCTTGCTGTCTGCCATTACACGGCCTCTGCTACTTCAAATTCAGGGGTTTGGGTGCTGGCCGGTGGCTGCCAGTCGCGCACATCGATCTTGCCGGTGACGGCGGCGGAGATTAGGGCAGCGCGGCGCTCTTGAAGCAGCCCCTTCATCTCAAGTGACTCGCCGAGCAAACAATCTAGGAATGGTCTGAAAAAGACTTCCTGAATCTGGTGAAATACGCCGATCCTGTTGCCCGAGTTTCCCGATGAAGCAAATGACCTTCGCCGACGCCGAGTACGCCGGCAAGCGCAAGCAGACCCGCAAGGAGTTGGTCCTGATCGAGATGGATCAGGTGGTGCCGTGGAAGGGTTTGATTGCCCTGATCGAGCCGCACTACCCCAAGGGTGAAGGTGGCCGTCCGGCGTATCCGCTGATGGCGATGCTGCGCGTACATCTGATGCAGAACTGGTTCGGCTACAGCGATCCGGCGATGGAGGAGGCGCTGTACGAGACCACAATCTTGCGCCAGTTTGCCGGGCTGAACCTGGAGCGTATTCCCGACGAAACCACCATCCTCAATTTCCGTCGCCTGCTGGAGAAGCACGAGTTGGCGGCCGGGATTCTGGCGGTGATCAATGGTTACCTGGGCGACCGGGGCCTGTCGCTGCGCCAGGGCACCATCGTCGATGCCACGCTGATCCATGCGCCGAGTTCGACCAAGAATCAGGACGGCAAGCGTGACCCGGAAATGCACCAGACGAAGAAGGGAAACCAGTATTACTTCGGCATGAAGGCGCACATCGGTGCCGATGCCGAGTCCGGCCTGGTGCGCAGCGTGGTGGGGACGGCAGCCAACGTTGCAGACGTTACCCAGGTCGACAAACTGCTGCACGGAGAGGAAAACATGGTGGGTGCCGACGCGGGCTACACCGGCGTCGAGAAGCGCCCGGAACATGAAGGCCGGGAGGTGATCTGGCAGATCGCAGCCCGCCGCAGTACGTACAAGAAGCTGAGTAAGCGCAGCGCGCTGTACAAAGCCAAGCGCAAGATCGAGAAGGCCAAGGCCCAGGTGCGCGCCAAGGTCGAGCACCCGTTCCGGGTGATCAAGCGCCAGTTCGGTTATGTGAAGACACGCTTCCGTGGCCTGGCGAAGAACACGGCGCAGCTGGTGACATTGTTTGCCCTGTCGAACCTGTGGATGGCGCGCCGACATTTGCTGACGAATGCAGGAGAGGTGCACCTGTAATGTGGGAAATGGCCGCAACGAGGTGCACGCGGCGGCTAAAAACACAGGAATGAGCGGGTGATCTGATCGTTTTTGATCAGTTTGCTGCGCTTCAAAATCGGCGGAGGCTGAAGTCGACCGGAAATGCAGGGCTACTTCAGACCATCCTTAAGCAGCTGCGATAGCTCTCGAAGACAGGTTTCATTTGGTCGGCGTGACGAAGGTTCGTTAGCAGCCCCTAGCCAAAATGCGATGGAACAGCACCACCTGACAAAGCTATGAAATTCTTGATAATTAACTGTCATTGGCCATAACACTTATTCCAGAATGAATACAGCAGATAAGATGCACGCAGAGGCTCTAAAAGAAGCGTTGCTAGCCCTCGACCCTTCTGGCCCAGAAGGGTTTGAAGGGTTTCTCGGTGTCATCCTGGGTGAGATCACAGGGCAATCTTTCCGTCTCGCAAAGTCAGGTACACAGCTAGGGCGGGACGGTGATTCTGCGTTCGATGGCGGCGCCACGTTTTTTGAGGGCAAACGCTACAAAGATGGCCTCTCGAAGAACGATATTTCGGTAAAGCTTTTTGACGTTGCCAACGACGATGTCAGTCAGGTGGATCTTTGGATACTCGGAGCTACATGCGAAGTAGCATCCCAAACTATCAATGACGCCAGGAAATTTGCTGACAACCACGGCTTTGGCATTGTGGTACTGGATTGGTCAAATAATGATCTTGGATCGTTGCTGGTCGCCGCTGTGGCCGCCAGTTCAAAATCCCAAGCATTCATCACGCAAAGCCTTACCGGAAAGTCAGGGGCGAAGCTTATCGCTCCTGCTCTCGCTGCAATTGACCACTACGCAAAGCATGCGGACTATCCCGCAAGGCTGCGTTCTCTTAAAAATGCGCTCGCCGAAGATGTTGGGTTGGGGCACGCCAAGACCCTCAACCAAGTATGGCTGCGTCGGTTGTTCACAGACAAGATGGAGGCGCGCATCGAGTTCGGTCAGCCTCTTTCCCCCCTTGATCCGTCTGGCCCCATGGCGCTCGATCGACCCGAGCATGCGGCTGTTACAACCGCCTTCACCGGAGCGCCAGATACCGAAATCTACGCAATCGTCGGTGAGGAGGGTGTCGGCAAATCCTGGCTCGCTGTTCAGAGCTGGAATCTGTCCAATCCCAAATCACTTCTCGTCTTGTGTCCTGCGGACGATTTGACTGGAGACGATGCTAAAGACTTTGATGATTTCCTCATCCGCAAGCTGATTCGTCAGACGGGCGTGGATATCACGCAGGAGGCGATCAGGCGGTGGCAGCGTCGTTTCAAAGCTTGGCGCGCGAATATGCCAGCTAGCTCCGTTCGCTTAACGCTCATAGTGGATGGTCTCAATCAACCGCTTAAGTCGAACTGGGGGCGCTGGCTCGACCTCGCCGCGCAACGCTTGAAGAGTCTGGGTGGCTGTCTGGTGCTTACCACCCGAACACAACATTGGACGCAACTCAAAAATGCGCTGTCCTGCAGTGTAAGAACTATCACGCTCGCCGAGTGGTCCATCGAGGACGTCAAACAGATCCTGGACAATCGCGGCATCAGCTATTCCAACTCAAGGCCCGAGGTCCTTGCATCTGTTCGAAACCCCAGACTGCTCGGAATCGCGATCGAGCTGATAGAGGCCAAGACCATCGAGCTTTTAGATGAGCTCAGTGTAGGGCGGCTCCTATTTGAGCACATGCGGAGGATGCAGCAGCTCGGGGCGGTTCCGATCTCCGCTGCCTCATTCGCTGACCTGTTGAAAAAACTCGCAGCGGAGATATTGGCTCGTGCGAATGCACAGAATACGGACGACCTGAGGCTTTTTGATGCGATCCAAGAATCCCAGCTCGAATCTGTTGCTTCGAGTCGGTTCTTCTCTGCGGTGAAAGGAAGCGTTTCACAGTATGAGATAAAGCCCGATGGCCTCAACTTGGCGCTCGCGCTCTACCTCGTTGACCAACTCGAACGTGAGTTGCGCAACGATCGTGAGCCGCGCGAGAGGCTAGCGACAATACTGGAACCGATCAGCGCACTTGATGAGACGGCAAAAGTTGTTCTGCTTGCAACCCAAATCGCTTGCATTGATGAGGAAACAAGCCCGGAGATACGCTCCGCACTGATAGAAAAATTCGTATCTCTACAAAACCTTCCTAACAGTCAGGTCGATGCCTTCTCTGTACTCGCTAAGTCGGCTCCGCTCGCGTTTCTGCAAGCCGCTGAAAATGTGTACCTGTCACAAGAGCATATTGCCAGCAAAGAATGGCTGCTCTACTCGCTGCTTAATCGACGTGACGATCCGGGTGTTTGGCAGCACATTTTGGAGTCAACGAAGCGGTGGCTGTCCTTTTATTCACCCGCGCCCGAACGCCGGATGCACAGAACTCTACGACAATACTCTGCCATTGAGGTTGACGAAGAGCGCGCAAGAGTTTCGGCTGAAATTCGAGAGCGGGAGGCTGGTCTGACCGCGGTCGAGCGATCCTTCGTAACTACGAATCTTGTTACCGCCCCGACACCTCGATTTGATGGCATAAGTCGCTTTACCTTCTATCTTCTAGCCGGCTTCCCTCTGGAAGAGGTTGCACCATACATCGTCCGCTGGCGATTCTCTTGTGCGCTCAACACATCGATGTCGGCACCTTACGCAGAGTTTGAGCAGCTTCTTCACTACAACCGTGCTGACTGGCAGGAGACACGATCAGCACTTTTGAAGGAACTGGACGCACTGCCGGAGGAGTGTTCGTCTAGTGTGGGGAGGTGGACTCGCGTAGGTATCCTGTTCGGCACCGGAGATGTCAGCGACGCACAAGAAGGTGCATATATCAGCGATGAGCTCACACGCGACCGGGAGCGCTTTGCTGGTTGGGCACTGAGGGAAACGTATTGCTCTGTCGACCCATGCGATCCCGCTACCGTCAGGCCAGAGAATGTTGTTGCAACTGCCCAAAACTACCGGCAGATTGATCTAGGAAAGGTAGCCATAAGCTTGGGCATAAACGAGCAGGATCACTTCTTCCGCGGTGCCCGAGCTGCTGTCGCACGCTTCGCATCCGATGACGCGATATACACGCATAATGCTCTCGCGAGCGAAGTACTTGGTCGCGATGGATTTACGCGACGTCAAGGTGTATTGGAGCTCAGGCGCCACAGCTCGGCTCTCACAAAAGATCTCGCCCGACGTTTCCTGTCGGCCTGCCTATCGAGCACCACAACTTATAAAGATGGGAATGACACTCGAGACAATTTCCTCACGGCACAGTTTTCCTTGCTGATCGCGTTGCCGCATCTCACCGCCGATGAACAGTTGGAAGCATTCGCAAACATGCAGAGTGATACCCTTCTGCTCGACGTGCTCTCCTGCGTGCGAAGAACTGCCCCAGAAAAGGTGGAACGGGTTTTGGAGCGTGCTCTTCAGAGTGGCAATGAATATGCCCAGGCTGCAGTTCTTGCTGCAGCCTACTATTCACAATCGATGTTGACGCCACGCGCTGCCATTATTGTCAAAGGTCTCATTCGGTCTCCATCCAAGACTCTCCGGCACGAAGCACTCGCCCTCGCCGCATTGAGCGGAGACACTGGTTTACTGCAGGAGGTTGTGGATAGTGGATGGAGCGCGGAGAGAAGGGGCAACAGCGACTTCGAGGACTGGCATGGCTCCACCTCAATATTAAAAGCGCTACAGGCGGGCCTGATAGAAGTGGAGCTTGCGCTTGATCGAATGAGTTTGTCCCATTACGGTTTTGCCGCAGTAGCGTTACCTGCTGGGCAAGTTGGTGTCATCGCCGCTCGAATCGAAACCGCGCTTGCGAAAGCGTTGGGTTATGAAGGTGATGTGGAGCTGCCGGACATCGAGACTGAGATGCCGAAAATGTCCGACTCAACGCCGCCCCTGATTTCATTAACGGAGCGTACATCGACGGAAAGCAACTTTGCATCCCAGATGGATCGGCTTTCGGAAACAGAGGAGCAGTTCGACGACCGCCAACGTCGCATGGGCGACGCGTATGAACGATTCGCCGGTGAGCTCACCGCTACAGAAGCAGGCCTAATACTTTCCGACATCACATTCGAGGGTATTAAAGCAATTATCGGACAGGATGCTGATCGCGATCAGCGTTGGCTCAAAATGTTGGTCGCCGCTTCCGACAGCAAGCTTCGTCACCTTCATCATGTCGCGCTGCAGGTGGCGGTCGCGCTTGGTGCAAGCGGCAATCCGTTAGCACCTGATTTTATTACCCGCGTTCTGACGTTAGATCCGACCATACGCCGTGTCACTGGTGCTGCAAAAATCTCTGCGGAGAGCATTATCCTCTGGAGCAGCACAACCAGCCAGGCGATAGTGGACATCTGTAAAAGGCGCCTTCGTACACCGAGGACTGACAGCGACATCGCACGCGAGGTCATCGCGGCGCATCTCTGCGGAAAGGTGGAAATGCTGCAAAGCTATACTGATGAACTTCTCGCCATAGGGCGGCCGTACGAGACAGCGCTTGCCCTCATGATCGCTGGCTTTTGCGACGAAAGCCTCCATGCTGATTCGGTGCTGTCACGTTTCCAGGACTCTAAAGGCTTCATTGGCGCGGCTTACGCTGCCGCGCACGATTCATATGTTCGGAATATTTGGGCGAAAACCTGGTATGCACAAATGCAAAATGCCCAGCGACCTGAGGACTTCTGGAGCGCTTCTGTTCTTTTTACGAAGATCGTCGATGGCCGCTTTGACATCTGGTCCGAAGCTTCGAAAACACCATCAACCATATTCACTGCGTTTATGCCAACGATAGAGCGAGAGGTTGACAACAGAGCAGCCAAGACTCAGAAGGCGCGCGAGGGCAAGCTGTTCGGCAAAAAAGCTCCTGCGTCGGTAATGTTGAACACTGAATAGGCCACGCTTCCCTAGAGCCAATTTAAGTTCAAACGAATCCTTTTGAGCAGGAGTGTTTGCTTCTGGCTGGAAGCTGTCCTCCCCCAGTGTCCGCCTTCGGCCGATTCTGTTGAAAAAGTAGCTGCTCCCCTTGCCGCCGGCAAAATCGCTCTGTCGGCGAGCACAGGGGGCGAACAGCATGATGGCCAAGCCTTTTCCTTCTTGCGAGCAACTACAGCTTGTCTATGCCCTAGAATAGAACTCCACGACAGGCCACTAGGCGTGGCGGGAGATCGGGTGTCAGCCAGACTGCGACAATCTCGCCTGGACCGATGAATCTCTACCGGGCTCAGGTTTGAGCTTGGACAGCCCCCCCCTCAAGCCAGGCTTCTAGACCCGGCGTACTAGTGGCAACAAAAGTAGCCAAGATATCGGCCGTGGCGTGAGCCACCACCTTTTGCATCAGGAGGGCACGATCAGTGGGAATGCCGTCGACCTTCCGCAGGGATTGCTGCTCACCCTTCTGGAAATTGAAGTGACAGGCGGCCCACATCATCCCGGGAGGTACCTCGATGGAACCCACCTGAAATAGGTGGGCAGCCACATTTGGCTCACCTTCTACCTGGAGGGTGACACGGTCGCCCTTAAGCTCTACCCGCCAGCGGTTGCCGCCGGTGAACAGCTCACCGGACTTTGTCGACCTCCACTTCATCTCCGCGCTTCCGTGCCCCGTTGCCCCGTTGCCC
>NZ_SCOK01000078.1:0-18191 GCF_005502555.1 Pseudomonas sp. D(2018) | reverse complement strand
CGCACTATGCTGTTCAACGTAGGCCGTCCGCATGTCGATTCCTCCTCTGGGCCAAACCTTCTATCCCCCGGATTAAGAATCGGCGTGCGGGCGGCCTTTGCATAGGATCTACAACAAGAAAATTCTGTGCGTCTACTCCGGCAGTTCTTGCCGGATCATCCAGTGCCCACTGGGCGGCATCAGGTGGCTGATGTCGAAATGCTTGAGGTTGTCCCTGTCAATCACCTCGATTCGCGGGCTGACCCGTTTCGGTGACGGCTTGCCCTCCAGCACGCGCACGGCAAGGTCTACCGCGACCCGTGCCTGGATCACCGGCGAATCCGTGGGCGAAGCCAGGACGGTGCCATCGGCAATCGCCTCCAACACCCGCTCGGTGGCATAGAGCGAGACCACCTTGGCCTTGTAGCGACCTCCGCCGGAGCGCACCAAGTGGCCCGCGAAGGCGGCGGCCTCGGCGTTGCCAAGGATGTAGTCGAGCTCCGGCTCGCGGGCCAGCAGCTGGCGCGCCAGCACCGCCTGGGTAGAGCGGTCCACAGCGCCATATCCTGCAGTGACCAAGGTAATCTTGCCATCGGCATTCAGCTCTGCCAGGCCGCGCTCGGCGTCTAACACCCAGCCAGCGTCCCGGGGCCCCGGCAGCCAACCCACTCGCACCGGCCGCCCCTTACTGTGTTCGCGGATGTAGGCCATGGCCGCTAGGGCCATGTCGGCGAAATCCACCTGGGACTGGGCGGTGATGCCAGGGCAGTCGATGCGGTTGACCAGATCGATCACCGGCACCTTGTCGCGGTGCAGCAGGGCGATCTCGTCGCACAGCCCCTTGGCGCTGATGGCTCCGATCACATAGGCATCGGCCGCCAACTGGATGCAGCGGGTCAGTTGGGCACGCTGCATGTCCTCGTACTGGTAACCGCCCGCTTCGTAGATGCCCAGCCGCACGCCCTGGCGCTGCGCTTCCTCGTCCATGCCCCAGGCCACGCCCCACCAGTAACGGTCCATGCCATGAGGCAACAGGGCGCAGATGCGCCAGGGTTTGCTTGCCCCGCTCAGCGGACGGTAGCTCGCTGAGCGGCCATCCATTTCGACCTGCAACGGATACCACTCCGCTGCGGCGCAGGAGGCAGCGCTCAGCCAGCTCAACAGCAAGACACAGAGGGTCCGCATCGGAAGAGTCCTTCCATGGCAAGGGTAGGGAAATCTGGATAGTGGCAAGCCTAGCAGGCGGATACCAGCACACCTTGCTCTACATCAGTTGGAAACGACATAGACCGACACCTAAAGTGTGCAGGGTCGACCACGCAAGGATCATCATGGCCGAGCCCACCTCCCTCGATGCCCGTACCGCGCGACTGCTGCCCTGGCTGGCTGCGGGCATCTTCTTCCAGTTGCCACGGGAAAGCGGCCGCGCCGTGAGCCGGGTAGACCGCGAACTCGACGAGTGACAGGGGTGGCGCACGCGGGCCTGCTAAACTGCGCGCCATTTCGACTTACAGGCCCGTCCCGTGACCACCTCCGCCTTTTCTTCCCTGCCCCTCTCCGCGGCCACCCTGGCCAACCTGGAGACCCTGGGCTACCTCGACATGACACCCATCCAGGCCCAGGCCCTGCCGCTGATCCTCAAGGGCCGGGACCTGATCGCCCAGGCCAAGACCGGCAGCGGCAAGACCGCCGCCTTCGGCATCGGCCTGATCGAGCCGCTCAACCCACGCTTCTTCGGCTGCCAGGCCCTGGTGCTCTGCCCCACCCGCGAACTGGCCGACCAGGTGGCCAAGGAAATCCGCCGCCTGGCCCGTGGCCACGGCAATATCAAGGTGCTGACCCTCTGCGGCGGCGTACCCTTCGGCCCGCAGGTGGGTTCGCTGGAACACGGCGCCCACGTCATCGTCGGTACACCGGGCCGGGTCCAGGAGCACCTGCGCAAGGGCACCCTGGTGCTGGACGGCCTCAACACCCTGGTGCTGGACGAAGCCGACCGCATGCTCGACATGGGCTTCTACGACAGCATCGCCGACATCATCGGCCAGCTCCCGGCGCGTCGGCAGACCCTGCTGTTTTCCGCCACCTACCCGGCGGGCATTGCCCAACTGGCCAAGACTTTCATGCGCGAACCGCAACAGGTGAAGGTGGAAGCCCTGCACGACGACAGCCAGATCGAGCAGCGCTTCTACGAAATCGATCCGCGCCAGCGCATGGACGCCGTGCTGCGTCTGCTGCAGAGCACCCGTCCGCAGTCCTGCGTCGCCTTCTGCCACACCCGCCAGCAGTGCCAGGAACTGGAAACCTACCTGCGCGACAACGGTGTCTCCGCCCAATCGCTGCACGGCGATCTGGAACAGCGCGAGCGTGACCAGGTACTGGCGCTGTTCGCCAACCAGAGCTGCAGCGTGCTGGTGGCCACCGACGTCGCCGCCCGCGGACTGGACATCGCCGGCCTGGAAGCAGTGATCAACGTCGAACTGTCCCGCGACCCCGAAATACACATCCACCGCGTCGGCCGCAGTGGCCGTGCGGGCGAGAAAGGCCTGGCCCTGAGCCTGGTGGCGCCGGCCGAAGCCAACCGCGCGCAGGCTATCGAGGACCTGCAGCAGGCGCCGCTGAACTGGCAGCGCATCGACGAACTGATCGTGAAGAACCGCGAGCCGCTGCTGCCACCCATGGCCACCCTGTGCATCAGCGGCGGTCGCAAGGAGAAGCTGCGCCCCGGCGACATCCTTGGCGCCCTCACCGGTGACGCCGGGCTACCCGGCAGCCAGGTGGGCAAGATCGCCATCTTCGACTTCCAGGCCTTCGTCGCCGTCGAACGTGGCATCGCCAAGCAGGCGCTCAAGCGCCTCAGCGAAGGGAAGATCAAAGGGCGCACCTACAAGGTCCGCATCCTCTGACTCAGGGTTCGGATAGCCCGTGGCGGGCGAAGATGGCCCGATAGGTGCCGTCTTCGCGCATGGCCTGCATCGCCTGATCGAAGTCTTCCACCAATTGCTGGTGCCGCGGGTGGCTGCGGCGCACCAGGATATGCAGGCCGTTCTCGCTGAGTGGCCGAGGCAGGAATTCCAGCTGATCGCGAATGCCCGCAAGCTCGCGGTTGAGGTAGAAGCGCGCCACCAGCTCATCTTCCAGGGTCAGTTGCACACGCCCGGCGGCGAGCATCCGCGCGCCCATCAGGAAGCCCATGACTGGCACCTTCTTCAGGCTCGTATCGGCATCGAAGGCCGGCTGATAGCTGTAGCCGCGCACCACGGCGATGCTGTAGCGCTTCAGGTCCTCGGGGGCCTGGAAGTCCACATCGCTGCCCTTGTGCTTGAGAAAGCGAATGCGATTGGTCAGGTAGGGTTTGGAGAACCGGCCGTAGGTCGCGCGCTCTTCGCTGTGCCAGGCACTGACGATCAGGTCGTAGTCGCCCGTCTGCACTCCACGCAAGGCCCTGGCCCAGGGCACTTCGACATATTCCGGCCGGTGCCCGGCGCGCTTCAGCGCCGTGCTCACCAGCTCCGCAGCCAGGCCGTTACCCGCCAGCCTCGCATCGGTGAAAGGCGGCCAGACGTCGGCGGCCATGCGCAAGGTTTCGGCATGGGCACTCAGCGTAACGATCAGCAGGGCGAACAGGGCAAAACCACAACGTCGTCTCATGCGGGGGCATCCGAGAACAGGTTTGGCCAGCAGGCAGTCAAGACTGCACCAAAATTTCGGCAGCCACCAGTGTGACCAGGTACCTCCGTACCTGATTTTCCATCCTGCTCCATGTGACTCCCGTCATCCCCGGGCATCGAATGCGACAGGGTGGCTGACAGCGCCCTCGGCTGCCCTTAGGCTGTACCCGGCAGCCCAGCCGTATACGGACATTCGCCCACAAGGCCCCTATGCCCTCGACTCGATTTACCCAAACGCTGCGCCGCCTCTGGGCGCTGGACAAGTTCAGCTACAGCTTGCGCGTCTTCATCGCCCTGACCGGGAGCATGGCGCTGTGCTGGCAGCAGGACCGCATGGACCTGCTGATCCCGCTCTTCCTCGGCATCATCGCCAGCGCCCTGGCGGAAACCGACGACAGTTGGCAGGGGCGTCTCACCGCACTGTTGGTGACCCTCGGCTGCTTCAGCGTAGCCTCGTTGTCAGTGGAGTTGCTGTTCCCCTATCCCTGGATCTTCGTCGGCGCCCTGGCGCTGGCCAGTTTCGGCCTGACCATGCTCGGCGCCCTCGGCGAGCGCTACGCCACCATCGCTTCGGCGACGCTGATCCTTTCCATCTACACCATGATCGGCGTGGACCAGCGCGACGGCACGCCCACCAACCTCTGGCAGGAGCCCGCCCTGCTGGTAGCCGGCGCCGCCTGGTACGGACTGCTCTCGGTGCTCTGGCAGGCGCTCTTCACCCACCAGCCGGTGCAGCAGAGCCTGGCCAGGCTGTTCCGTGAACTGGGGCAATACCTCAAGCTGAAATCCGCGCTGCTGGAGCCGGTCCGCCATCTCGACGTGGAAGCCCGGCGGCTGGAACTGGCGCGACAGAACGGCAAGGTGGTGGCAGCGCTCAACGCCACCAAGGAAATCATCCTGCACCGGGTCGGCAATGGCCGGCCGGGTCCCAAGGTGAACCGCTACCTCAAGCTGTACTTCCTGGCCCAGGACATCCACGAGCGCGCCAGCTCCTCCCACTACGCCTACAACGAACTGGCCGAAGCCTTTTTCCACAGTGACGTGCTGTTCCGCTGCCAGCGTCTGCTGCGCCAGCAAGGCGGCGCTTGCCAGGCGCTGGGCCGCGCCCTCCAGATGCGCCAGCCCTTCGACTACCTGGACGGCACCCAGGCCCTGGAAGACCTCAACAGATCCCTGGAACACCTGCGCATCCAGAGCAACCCCGCCTGGCGCGGACTGCTGCGTTCGCTCAACGCCCTGGCGCGCAACCTCGCTACCCTCGACCGCCTGCTCATCGATGCCAGCAACCCCGACGCCCTCGCCGAAGCCCAGGACACCAGCCTGCTGGATCGCTCGCCAAAAGGCTTGAAGGACGTCTGGGAACGCCTAAAACAGAACCTCACGCCGACGTCCCTGGTATTCCGCCACGCCCTGCGCATGGCCCTGGCACTCACGACCGGCTACGGCGTGCTGCACCTGATCCATCCCGAACAGGGCTACTGGATCCTGCTGACCACGGTATTCGTCTGCCAACCCAACTTCGGCGCCACGCGACGCAAGCTCGTACAGCGGATCGCCGGCACCCTGCTCGGCCTGGCGCTGGGCTGGGCCCTGTTCGACCTGTTCCCCAGCGCCCTCGTGCAGTCGGCCTTCGCCGTGGTCGCCGGGGTGGTGTTCTTCGCCACCCGCGCCACCCGCTACACCCTGGCCACTGCCGCCATCACCCTGTTGGTGCTGTTCTGCTTCAACCAGATCGGCGACAGCTACGGCCTGTTCCTGCCGCGCCTGGTGGACACCCTGCTCGGCGCGCTGATCGCCGGCCTGGCGGTGATCTTCGTGCTTCCCGATTGGCAGGGCCGCCGGCTCAACCAGGTGGTGGCCAACACCCTGGCCTGCAATAGCCGGTACCTGCGCCAGATCATGCAGCAGTACGTCAGCGGCAAGCGCGACGACCTGGCCTACCGCCTGGCACGACGCAATGCCCACAACGCCGACGCAGCACTGTCCACCACGCTTTCCAACATGCTCATGGAGCCGGGGCACTTCCGGAAGGAGGCCGACATCGGTTTCCGCTTCCTGGTGCTCTCCCACACCCTGCTCAGCTACCTCTCCGCGCTTGGCGCGCACCGCAGCGAAACCCCGGGGGAAGCGCTGACCCCGACGATCGAAGACGCCGCCGAACGCATCGCCGGCAGCCTCGACGAAATCGCCCTGGGATTGGCCGAGAAGGGCTCGGTGAGCATTCACTGCGACCAGGAGGAATCCCTCGCCAGGGCGCTGGCACAACTGCCCGAAGACATGGACGACCGCCCGCGCTTGGTGCAGACGGAGCTGGGGCTGATCTGCCGGCAGCTGGGGGCGCTGCGGACGTTGGCGGCGCATCTGGTGAATGAGCGGAAAGTGGCGTAGCAAGAGCGAAATCACTTCATTCGGGCGGTAAAGCCGCCCTTCGAGTCCAGGGGCAGGCCTTCGCCCTGCTTGGCGAATAAATCCGCCCCTACAGATGAATCAGATCCACTTGGCATCCCAGAACGGGTAATCGCCAATTCGCTCCACCAGGCCGGCCCGCAATGGATTGGCCACGATGTAACGCGCAACCTTGCGGATGTCGTCCTCACGTCGCAGCGCGTGGTCGTGGAAGCCCGGTTGCCAGACCGCCCCACCGGTTTCCATGTGCAAACCCAACTGCCTGGAGGAGCGCCCCTTGAACACCTTGATCACAGTAGCGAGTCCGATGGGGCCGTTGAGCTGAACCAACCAGTGCAAGTGATCCGGCATCAGAACCCAGGCCAGGGAATTGACCACGTTCTGCTCATGCAATCGGCGCAGCTCGGCAACGGTGATGCGGGCGCACTGGAAGTCCCTGAACAACGGCCGACGGTCTTCGGTGGTTGTGGTGATGTGATAGATCTGACCGGCTCGTGATACTCGGCCCTTGAGGAGATCATCGCTCGGCATGTCCCTTGCCCTCTTTGATTGAAAGGCAATGACTCTATGACCCGAGCGGCAAGAGCTGGGCTTGGCTTGACGGTGAAATGGATGATCCTGAAGCGAGAAGTTGCCGAGGCTTAATTCGCTCCCACAAAGAAGCAGGTCTCCCCGTACCTACTCCCCCATCAACTCCATCACCGTCTCCCCTACCCTCCTCACCGCCGCCTCGATCGCCGGGGTCGGCTTGGAGGAGTAATTCATCCGCAGGCAGTTCCGGTACTTGCCGGAAGCGGAGAAGATGCTGCCGGCAGCGATCTGCACGCCCTTGGGCAGCAGCGCGCGGTTCAGGCGCAGGGTGTCGAAATCCTCGGGCAGTTCAACCCAGAGCATGAAGCTGCCCTGGGGACGGCTGGCGCGGGTGCCTTCGGGGAAGTAGCGCATCACCCAGTCGATCATCTGGTCGCGGCTGTGCTGGTACTGGCTGCGCATGCGCCGCAGGTGAGGTTCGTAGTGGCCATTGCCGACGAAGTCGGCCAGCGCCAGCTGCGGCTGGGTGGCGGTCGCGCCGGTGGAGATGTACTTCATGTGCAGCACCCGGTCGAGATAGCGGCCGGGGGCGATCCAGCCGACGCGGATGCCCGGTGCCACGGTTTTGGAGAACGAACTGCAAAGCAGCACGCGACCGTCGTCGTCGAATGACTTGATGGTGCGCGGGCGCGGGTACTGGTAGGCGAGGTCGCCGTAGACATCGTCCTCCAGGATCGGCACGTCATAGCGCTGGGCCAGGGTCACCAGGGCGCGTTTGCGCGCCTCCGGCATGATGTAGCCGAGTGGGTTGTTGCAGTTGGGCGTGAGCTGAATCAGCTTGATCGGCCACTGTTCCAGGGCCATCTCCAGCGCCTCCAGGCTGATGCCGCTGAGCGGGTCGGTCGGCAGTTCCAGAGCCTTCATGCCGAAACCCTTGAGCGTCTGCATGGCGCCGTGGAAGCTGGGCGAGTCCACCGCGACGATGTCACCGGGCTCGCAGGTCGAGCGAATCGCCACCGACAGCGCCTCGTGACAGCCGGTGGTGATGACAACGTCGTCGGCCGACAGCTGGCAGCCCGAATCCAGCGCCAGCCGCGCCACTTGCTCGCGCAGGGCCTGGGTGCCGTAGATGCTGTCGTAGTACAGGCCGCTGCCGTCCTGGCGTCGGCTGATCTGGCCGAGGCTGCGCAGCAAGGGTTTGAGTGTCGGACTGGAAATGTCCGGCATGCCGCGGCCGAGCTGCAGCACGTTGTCCTTGGCGCTGCGCTTGATCAGGTCCAGCACGTCGTTCCACTGGGACACGTCCACCGGTCGCTGCGGGGCCCGGCTCACCACAGGCAAGGCAGGCGTCTGCCGGCGTGGCGGGACGAAGTAGCCAGACTTCGGCCGGGGCTCGGCCAGACCGCCGTCTTCGAGAATCCGGTAGGCCTGCTGCACCGTACTCAGGCTTACACCGTGTTCCAGGCTCAGGGCGCGCACTGAAGGCAGGCGGTCGCCGGGGCGGTAGTAGCCTTGCTCGATGCGTTCGCCAAGGGTCTCGGCCAGCTTGATATAGAGCTTCATGACAGTCTCCAGGTTCTATTCGAACCGGCATCAGAACCAGTACAGATGATTCAGAAATACAGGATTCAGATAGGAAACCACGCAATCTGTATTTAAAAAATATACAGATCGTGAATCTGTATTGAGATTCTTCCGACGGACATCATGGTTCCACCCCGATCCACCACAGGGCATGAGGAACGCAATGATGAACGGCCTGAGCGATGTACGCCTGACTCTCCAAGCACGGGAACTGGAACAGGAGCAGCACACCTCTGTCTCCCTGGCACCGGCCTGGCCAGGTAATCTCTGGAGCCGCTTCTGGATGCGTCTGCATACCCGCCGCCAGTTGCTGGAGCTGGACGAGCACGCCCTGAAGGACATCGGCCTCAACCGCGCACAGGCGCTGGAAGAAGCCCTGAAACCCTTCTGGAAGGTCTAGCCCCAAGAAACGCCGGTCGCGGCCTCAGGCGAGGCGGAAGCGACCGGTGTTCTGGTTCAGGGCCTGGCTGCCCTGCTGCAGTTGCACGGCAGCCACCTGTACCGACTGAGCACCCTGCAGCAACAGGGTGGCGGCCTGGTCCACCTGCTGGATGCTGCCGCTCACCTCGTCCGCCGTAGCGGCCTGTTGCTCGGAAGCCGTGGCGATCTGGGCCAGGCGGTCGCTGACCCGCTGCACCGCCTCGGCGATGCCGGACAGGTCGGCCCCCATGGCCAGGACGTTATCGACATCCGCCGCGGCCTGGCCGAAGGCTGCCTCGATCTGTGCCACGGTCTCGCCCACCACCGCCTGCAGGGCACTGACCGTCTGGGCGATTTCGCTGGTGGAATCCTGGGTTCGCCGGGACAGGTTGCGCACCTCGTCGGCGACCACCGCAAACCCACGCCCCTGCTCACCGGCTCGTGCCGCTTCGATGGCGGCGTTCAGCGCCAGCAGGTTGGTCTGCTCGGCGATGCCCTTGATCACATCCACCACCTGGTTGATCTGCTGCGTCTGGTCGCGCAGTTGCTGGAGCGCGGCGACGCTGTTGCCCAGGTTGCTGCTGAGCTGGTTCATGCTGGCGCTGGTGCGCGCACTGCGCTGGTTGCTCTGGATGGCGATCTCGCGGGTGTGCAACGCATCACGGGCGGCGTCCTCGCAGCTTTCCGCCACGCTCTGGGCGGTCGCGGCCAACTGATTGGCCGCGGCGGCAATCTGGCTGACCTGGCCCTGCTGCTGCTCCACCGACACCAGGGTGTCCCGCGCCTGGCTACTGAGCTGCTCGACCGTACCGCCCAACTGCTCGCTCTCGCGATTGACCCCCAGCAGGGATTCGCGCAACTGCGCCAGGGCGGCGTTCAGGGCTTCGGCGATGCCCGCCAGGTCATCGCGGCCATGGACTCGCGCCGTCACGCGCAAGTCGCCGCCACGCAACCCTTCGGCCGCCTCGGTGATGCTCGCAGTACCCCGGCGGATCAACTGGTTCAGGCACAAGAGCATGTACAGCGCCAGCAGGGTCAGGACGACGAACCCGCCGATCACTTCGGCCATGCTGCCCAGCGCTTGGTCACGGTACTCGCCCAGGCGGGACGCCATGCGCGTAGCCAGCGCCTGTTGCAGGCTTTGCAGGCGTCCGCTCAGGCCTTCGGTCAGACTGACGAACTGGGCCGGCGTCAGGGTGAAGGGCGTCGATTCGAAGACCTGCTTGTCCACCTGGGCGAGGAAGTTGGTCATGTCCTCGTCCGCCGCGGCGAAGGGCCCTTCCAGGGCACTCATGTCACCCGGCGCCTGGGCCAGGGCATTGCGGGCCTTGCGCAGCTGGCGAGCGGTGTCGCCCAGCGCGCGGCGCAGGTCGCGCAGGGCCACGCGGCTCTGCAGGGTGAAATGCTGCGCCACCAGGGCGCCGTGGCCGTTGCTGGCGAAGCTGCCAAGGGTCTCCTGCAGACGCGGCTGCACGCTGGTCAGTTGGTCCATCATCAGGTAAGTGTCGAGCCAGGGATCGAGGATCAGCCCGGAATCGGTTGCGACCTGCTCGCGCAGGGCCTGGAGAACCTGCAGCATCCCCTGGTAGCGCTCCAGCCCGTCCGGCAGTGCAAGGCCCAGTACGCTCTCCAGACGTACCTGGCCGGAACGTCCCTGGAGTTCGTCGAACAGTACCTGGCTCTGACCCGCGATGCCTTCCACCTTGAGCTGGGCGGTCACCTGCGCCAGCGTCTTCTCCAGCGCTTGAGCGCGCTGCTCCAGCAGGGGCCGGGCACTGTCATCGCCACCCTTCAAGCGCGCCAGTAGCAAGCGCTGGCTATCCAGCTCCTGCTGCACGGCAGACAGC
Source organism: Pseudomonas sp. D(2018) (assembly GCF_005502555.1). NCBI lineage: Bacteria > Pseudomonadati > Pseudomonadota > Gammaproteobacteria > Pseudomonadales > Pseudomonadaceae > Pseudomonas > Pseudomonas sp. D(2018). The sequence goes on along the minus strand of NZ_SCOK01000078.1, from coordinate 7,756 downwards.
GCTGCCACCACGCGCAGGCCACTCAGCTCGTTGTCTACCACGGCAAGGCGTTCACGGTAGTCGCCGACTATCACCGACAGGGCATAGCCCAGGGGCAAGATGAACAGGAGGAAGAGCAACTGGAACTTGCGGGCGAAACTGAAGCGCTCGAGTAGACGCACCCCCGGCGTGAGCAAAGCTGTCATCGCGACCCCTCGTGTGCTTCCGGTCATCCTTGCCAGGCGGGCGGCGATCTCCCGGGCGAAGTGTCCGGCCATTCTTATTTGGTGGAAGCCTCCCCGGCCGGGGAATCAGCCGCTGGAGAATAGTAGCTTTGTGCTACCCCGCAGAAGGGGACGGTCCTGATCTCGACTCAGGATGTCGCCTGGCTGTATCAAGGCCAGGGTTTCCAGTCGCTGGACGGCTTGTCCAGCGGCGCCTGCAATCGCTGGAAACCTGGCTGCGCCTGGAGTTTGTGCAGGGCGCCGGCCAGGCGCTGGTCCACGTGGGCACCACGGGGGTTGTCGGGTACCAACCAGCGCACCGGATACAGGCCGAAGTCCTGGGCGCGGAGCTGCTCGCGCAGGCCCAGGCGGTCGATCTCGTGTTCGGTCTCGTTTACGGCGAAGACGTAACCGTCGATGCGGCCGCGCACCAGCTTCTGCAGGCTGCTCTCGATGCTGTTGCCGGACAACGCCGGAAAGCCCAGCCAGGGTGCATGGGCGCGGTCGGTCTCGACCCGGTAGGGATAGGCCAGATTGCGCAGGGCCGCGCTCACAGTGGGCGCGGCAAGCTGTTCCTGCAATTCATCCGGGCGCCAGCTACGCCCCAGCAAGGGTTGCAGTTGCGCCTGCTGATCCGGCGCCAGGCCGCTCGCGGCGACTCGCTCGGCGCTCAGCACATGCGCCGGATCGAGCAACTGGGCGACACCGAGAGCATTGTCGCGCCGGGTGAAGAGGCCGAAGCGCACCTGCCACAGGCGGCCCGAGCCATAGCGCAAGCCGGCTGGCAGGCGTGGCAGGTTGCCAAGAAACGGCACCTGGAACTCGCATTGGCCGTTTTGCAGCAGGTGGAAGGTGCGGGCGAAGGGGATGACTTGCAGGTCGAATTCGACATCCGGCAATTGCTCGTCCAGAGCGCGAAGCAGGTCTGGCAAAGGGCCGGTGCCGTTCGCTTCGGCCAGCCCCGGCACCTCGGCAACCGCCACCCGCCACTGCTCGGCCGTCGTTGCGGCAGGCGCCCAGGCCAGGCACAAGCTGAAGCAAAGCAGCGGAAGTCGGCGCATGGATCACCCGCGCGGAAGTGATGCGCCTGAGTATAGGTGCGCGTCCTAGCGCAACAGGCTGGCCATGCGCTGAATGGCGTCCTGCTGGGCCCCAACCAGGGCCAGGCCGCCGCCGGCGTCGAGGGAATCCAGTGGCGGCGCCAGTTTTCGGTAGGCGGCAAGCTGGTCGATGGCCGGTAACTGGGTGATCCGCCCCTCATCGCGCTGAGCGTGGTAAAGCCCCAGGTTCACCAGGTCGATCAGACCGAGCCGACCACCGCTGTCGAGGTCCCAGCGCCTGGCGCCGCGCACGATCTCAATGTAGCCCTGGTCCACTGACCACTTCTGCAGCACGATCACGCCGAGCGACTGGCCGTACTCGCGGCAGAGCCGCGCAAAGACCTCCGGCGTCGGCACCTGGCTGGCGTCCTTGAAGGCCGAAAGCACCGCCAGCTCGCCCACATCACAGAGCAGGCTGGCGAGCATCGCATGGTCCGGCGAAGAGAACCCCAGGGGGCGCGCCAGTACCGCGCTGATGGCGGCCTGGCGGGTCAGTCGTCCCCAGACGCCGATGAACAGCTGCTTGTGGGCGGCACTGTGGAGGGTGAAGAGGCTCTTCAGGCTGTGCACCAGGGTGACGCGATCCACTTCCTGCAGACCGAGCTTGCGGATCACATCCTCCAGGGTCTTGGGCGGTTGGCTGGAGCGGAACATGATGCTGGACGCGTGCTTCATCAACAGCGCGCTGAGGGCCGGGTCCTTGCTGATGACCTGCTTCAAGCGGGCCACGGTGACATTCGGGTCGGCCAGTGCGCGGCGGATGTCCAGGGTGATCATTGGCAGGCTGGGCAGTTGCTCCTCGCCATTCATCAATTGAGTGACCACCTTGCGGTAGATCGAATAGTCCGATTCTGCTGCGCTCAATCCGCTTCCCCCTGATTCTTGTGGCGGCAGTGTAGCCATGCCCGGCCGCTACGCCCATGGGCGTCGAGAAATGATCGGACGACCCGCTCAGGGCAGCGTTACACCGTAGGACCTGGCGAGCTTCGCCAAGCGGCCATCGGCACGCATTTGCCGCACTACCCGGCCGATGTCGTCGCGCAACTGGCGGTGGGATTCGCCCTTGGGCAGAGCGAAGTAGCCGATCTGGGTATCGATCACGGGGGCAATGCGACGCACCTTGTCGGCGATGCCGAGTGCCTCGATGCGCGGCAGGGAATCGCGCTCGTTGCTCGCCGCCAGATCGACGCGATTCGCCATCAGCAGCTTGAAGGCCAACTCGACCGACGGCGCGACGTGCAGGTCGAGCTGCCCGCGCATGGCTTCGAAGCGTTCTCCGTAGATCCAGCCGTGGATGATGGCGATACGTTGCCCCATCAGGCTGGCCAGACTGCCATCCCAGGACAGGTCGGATTCGCTGCGGACATAGAACACCACGCGGTCGCGGTAGAAACCCGGATCGGCAAACTGGAAGCGGCGCTCCCGAGCCGCCGTGCGGTAGGGGCCGACCAGCACATCGGCGCGCCCCTCCTCCACCAACTTCTGCGCACGGGCCCAGGGATAGATCTCGAAGCGCACCTCATCGCCAAGCTCCCGGGCAATCGCGCGCATCACGTCCACTCCCAGCCCGCGTGGCTCACCCTTCGGGTCGAGGACATAGATTCCGGGGAACTCGGTGCCGACCGCGAGCAATTCACGGCTATTGGCGAAGGGGACCAGGCCCAGCACCCAGAGAATGACGCAGAGGGTGCGAAAACTCGGACGCATGCCCGCGGGCCTCAGTCAGCTGCTATCCATGAGCCTAGTTGGGTCGACTTCGCTTTTCATGTCCACCGGCGCTCGAGCCGAGTACCGACGGTGGATCGATGAAGCGTGATCCTGTGTCAGTTCCGGTCAGGCGGGCAGCTCACGCCAGGTGAGATAGACGCGCAAGTCGAACTCAAGTTGGTGGTAGCCGGGCAGCATGTGCTCGCAGAGTTGGTAGAAGGCCTTGGTGTGGTCGCGCTCCTTCAAGTGCGCCAACTCGTGGACCAGGATCATCTGCAGGAACTCCGGGGCGGCTTCTCTGAACAGCGAGGCGACGCGGATTTCCTTCTTCGCCTTGAGCTTGCCGCCCTGCACCCGCGAGATGGCGGTATTCAGCCCCAGGGCCTTGTGCACGACGTCGAGCTTGTTGTCGTAGAGCACCTTGTCCGGCGCCGGGGCGTTGCGCAGGTGTTCCTGCTTCAGCGCCATGGCGTAGCTGTATAGCGCCTTGTCGCTCTGCACCTCATGGCGGCCCGGATAGCGGCGCTCCAGGTACTCGCCGAGACGGCCGGCGGCGATCATCTGCGCCACCTGCTCCTGGAGGCTGGCCGGATAGCCGCGGAGGTACTTGAGACTGTTCATGGCAAAGCGGTCGAGGGTGGAAAGGGACGACAGTCTACCTGAGGGTGAAGGTCTACGAGCGACGGTCGGACCGGCCGACCCGTGCGCCGCGCATTCCTGTGCCGAGGCTTTGCGACCCAGTTCAATTTTTGAGCACATTCTCCAACCGGCTCGCCGCTCCTACCGCTGATAGCACCGCGCCAGAGCCTTTCAAAAAACCGGCGCGGCCTGCAGGAAAAACTCCTTATCGAACAAGGCCGGTCATTTCCGGCCGTTTCCCGGGGCCCCGACAAAGCGATAGCGCAATACTGGCCAAGCTCAAAATAGACGAATTTCTGACGCCAACATGCCGACAATCGGTAACTGACAACGCCCCCATCGCCTCCGTATAAGACCCTCGCGAGACGGCGCAAACGCCTTCGGACGACACGGCAGGCAACTGCCATCTGCACCCTTCACTTCTGGTCCGAGCGCGAATGTCCGGAACGCCGTCCTGCACATGTGTGACGCGGATTCGCAGCGCCCAACTGGAAGTTGCCTTCGAGAACTCCGCCATGATCGACCTCTCTACCTGGAACCTGACCCTCCCCGTTGGCGTACCTGCTGTCACCATCCAGACCCCGCTGTTGATGGGCGGCTATCAGGACCCGTATTTCCAGTCCACGCCCGACAGCCTGTTCTTCTGGGTACCGGTGAATGGCACCACCACCGCGAACGCAACCTACCCACGCACCGAGCTGCGCGAAACCTACGCCGACGGCAAGCTGCGCAACTGGACCTACCCCAGCACGGATAACTACCTCAGCGCGAACCTCAGCGTGAGCCAGGTGCCTTCGACCGGGAAGATCGTCATCGGTCAGATCCACGCCTACGGCAGCACCAGCCCGATGCTGAAAGTGGAGTACCAGTTCAAGACCAAGACACAGACCGCCAACATCGTGGCCAAGGTGCGCAACGCGCCGGATGACGAAACCAGCGTCGTGATCCCGCTGCTCGGCGGCATACCGCTCAACCAGCGTTTCAGCTACGTGATCAATCTCTCGCCCAATGGCCTGCTCAGCGTGATGGTCAACGGCAATCTGTGGAGCCAGCAACTTTCCACGGCCTGGGCACCCAAGCCGCTGTACTTCAAGGCCGGAACCTATGTTCAGGACAACACCGGGTACGAGACCGAAGCCGGTGCCGCGACCTTCTACGATCTGAAGATCGAGCATCGGGCGCCGTGAACCTGCCCATCGTCCGCCTCCTTTCAGGGAGAGGGGCCGGACGGCGAAGGCTCGACACACCGCACCAATGCCTGCGGCTCCAGCAGGGAACAGGGCTCACCCGCCAAGTAGCTCCGGTAGACCCTGAGCAGGTCCTCCTCGCTGATCCGGCAGTTCCCTGCCGGGCACTGGCTGGCGAACTCGAAGCGCCCGGCGGACGGGTCCGCCAGGCGGATCTTCAGCGACGGCCAGCCAGAGGGTTTCGCCGCCGAAGGCGTGAACAGCCAGGCGCCCTTGCGCTGTACCAGGGCGCCACCCGCCTCGGCGTAGTCGAAGACGAACATCAGCGTGCGCGAGGTCTTGGTGGTGCAGTCGGTACGATCGAGGCACTGCTGCGGATCGCTGGAAACCGGCTCAGGCGGTGGCGCGGGAGCCGTCGGCGGCTGGCCGGCACAGCCCGCGAGCAGCAAGGCGAAACCCATCATCAGGGGCAGGCGCATTGGAAACTCCTGTTACCGGATACGAAAGAGCCCCGCATTGCGGGGCTCCTCGTGCAAGTCGCTACGATCAGTTGACCTTGGCGACCAGCTCGCCCTTGGCGTAGCGCGCGTACATGCCATCCAGGGAGATCGGCTTGATCTTGGAGGCGTTGCCGGCGGTGCCGAAGGCTTCGTAACGGGCGATGCAGATGTCGCGCATGGCTTCGACGGTCTTGGCGAAGTATTTGCGCGGATCGAACTCGGCCGGGTTCTGGGCCAGGAAGCGACGGATGGCACCGGTGGACGCCAGGCGCAGGTCGGTGTCGATGTTCACCTTGCGCACGCCGTACTTGATGCCTTCGACGATTTCTTCGACCGGCACGCCGTAGGTTTCCTTAATGTCGCCGCCGAACTCGTTGATGATCGCCAGCCAATCCTGCGGTACCGAGGAGGAACCGTGCATCACCAGGTGGGTGTTGGGGATGCGCTTGTGGATTTCCTTGATGCGGTCGATGGCGAGGATGTCACCGGTCGGCGGCTTGGTGAACTTGTAGGCGCCGTGGCTGGTGCCGATGGCGATGGCCAGGGCGTCCACCTGGGTCTTCTTGACGAAGTCGGCAGCCTCTTCCGGATCGGTCAGCATCTGGCTGTGGTCCAGGATGCCTTCGGCGCCAACGCCGTCTTCCTCGCCGGCCTGGCCGGTTTCCAGGGAACCCAGGCAGCCCAGTTCGCCTTCCACGGACACGCCGCAGGCGTGGGCGAAGGCAACGGTCTGCTGGGTGACGCGGACGTTGTATTCGTAGTCGGACGGGGTCTTGCCGTCTTCACGCAGGGAGCCGTCCATCATCACGGAGGAGAAGCCCAGCTGAATGGAGCGCTGGCAGACGTCAGGGCTGGTGCCGTGGTCCTGGTGCATGCACACCGGGATGTGCGGGAATTCTTCGATGGCAGCCAGGATCAGGTGACGCAGGAAGGGCGCGCCGGCGTATTTGCGGGCACCGGCGGAAGCCTGCACGATCACCGGGGAGTCGGTCTTGTCGGCCGCTTCCATGATGGCGCGCATCTGTTCCAGGTTGTTGACGTTGAAAGCCGGTACGCCGTAGCCGAATTCGGCGGCGTGATCCAGCATCTGGCGCATGCTGATGAGTGCCATGGTGTTTCAGTCTCCCAAGTGGGTGGGCTGTCAAATTACAAAGCCTGCCGCAGGGGCAGGCCGGGTTCAAGTTCCCGGAGAGGAGCGGTCATCCGCCAACCCCGGGATAAATCAGAAACGGATCAAAGTGCCTTGCAGCCGCGACCGATCAGATTATCGGTAGCCACCCAGTAGACCAGGCCTTCGTCACCCTTGCTGTGGAAGGCCAGGTTGCCGTCGCTGTAGAGCGCGCCGGAGCCTGAGGGTTCCCGCTTCAGGCGATGGACGATATCGCCACCGCCCAGGCGCAGATCGACACTCTCCTTGTCGGCGCCGGCAACGCGCCAGAGCACTTCGGCCTGGCTGTCGCAGACCCAGCGGGTCCAGTCGTCGCCGGGAGCCTGCTGACCGGCGCAACCAGCCAGGAGCGCGAAGCCCGCGAGGGCGAACCAACCTTTCATCCACGTCTCCTTGGGGATGGCTCCGGCCATCCGGGCACTGCGCCGTCACGGGCAATGCTGTTGTCCTTCGTTGCTCTCAGTGGGGTCACCACTGCTTTGCGCCTCGACCCGCTGGTCGTCCTGATTGCTCGGGATTATCACCTGGGGCGGGCTCATCACTTCACAGGTGCTGGACGGCTTACCGCCGGAACAGCCGAGCAACCCGGCACCTAGAAACAGCAGAATCGCAGCGTAGCGCATGGCAGACACTCCTTTTTGCATCCCCTTTCAAGGGACCACGGGTGCCTGCCATGGTTTAGGTCGTTTTACTTGGCGCGCTGCTCCAGAACCTCTACGGCCGGGAGCACTTTACCTTCAACGAACTCGAGGAATGCGCCACCGCCGGTGGAAATGTAGGAGATCTGCTCGTTCACGCCGTACTTGTCGATCGCCGCCAGGGTGTCGCCGCCGCCAGCGATGGAGAAGGCCGGGCTTTCGGCGATGGCCATGGCCAGGACCTTGGTGCCGTTGCCGAACTGGTCGAACTCGAACACACCCACCGGACCGTTCCAGAGGATGGTCTTCGAGGACTTCAGCAGCTCGGCGAACTGGGCAGCGGTCTGCGGGCCGATATCCAGGATCATGTCGTCATCGGCAACATCGGCGATGGCCTTGACGGTAGCGGCGGCGCTCTCGGCGAACTCCTTGGCAACCACCACATCAACCGGCAGCGGCACGCTGACCTTGGCGGCGATGGCCTTGGCGGTGTCGACCAGGTCAGCCTCGTACAGGGACTTGCCCACCTTGTAGCCCGCCGCGGCGAGGAAGGTGTTGGCAATGCCGCCGCCGACGATCAGTTGGTCGCAGATCTGCGACAGGGAGTTCAGCAC
>NZ_SCOK01000077.1:0-18515 GCF_005502555.1 Pseudomonas sp. D(2018) | reverse complement strand
TTCTTTTAACTTACATGTCACCCCTGCTACCTCCAACCCTCTATTCGTCGGCGGCGTCAGATGTGGAAAAGAGCCTGCGCCCATTCCCCCCGCCACGATTGCGGCACGAGGCCAGCCTCTGTCATCATCGCGAATCATTCTTAATCACTCTTTTCAGATCATTTCAATGAGGTCAGCGTGTCGGCCGGTGATCCCGCGAACCCGCATCTGGTAGGGCTGCTTTACCGAGACCATCGTGATTGGCTGTTCAGCTGGCTACGCAAGACGGTGCAATGCCCTCAGCGCGCCGAAGACGTCAGCCAGGACACCTTCGTGCGTCTGCTCGCCCGGGCCGATCTGCAACCTCCCCGCGAGCCCCGCGCCCTGCTGGCTACCATCGCCCGTGGCCTGCTGGTGGATCAGTTCCGCCGCCATGACCTGGAACGCGCCTACCTGGACGAACTGGCCCATGCGCCCCAGGAGCTGCACCCGAGCCCAGAGGAACAGGCACTGATCCTCGAAAGCCTCCGGGAAATCGACCGTCTACTGGGTCAGTTGTCCAGCAAGGCGCGGGCGGCTTTCCTCTACAACCGCCTGGACGGCCTCGGCCACGCCGAGATCGCCGAGCGCCTGGGGGTTTCCCCCTCGCGGGTGCGCCAGTACCTGGCCCAAGGCATGCGCCAGTGCTACATCGCCCTCTATGGAGAGCCGACATGAGCCGGGTATCCGCACGCGCCCTGGACGAGGCCATCGCCTGGCAGTTGTGCCTGGATTCCGGCGAGGCCACCGAGCTAGAGCGGCACGAGTTCCGCCGCTGGCTCGGCGAACGACCGGAGCACGCGCAGGTCTGGCAGCAATTGGCGGGGATCGACCAGCAACTGGCAGCGGCCGCCCCCATCCCGGCCCGCCGGGCCTTGTTGCGCAGCGGCGGCGTGCGGCGACGCAGCCCACATCGAATCGCCGGAAACACCCTGGCCTTGCTGCTGGCAGTGGGCCTGGGTCTTGGCCTGCTCGCCCAGCAGCGTCCCCTCGGGGACTACCTGGCCGATGAACTGACCGCCCGTGGCGAGCACCGTGAGCTGCGCCTGGCAGACAGCAGCATCGTGCAACTCAACAGCCGTACCGCCCTGGACATCGACTTCGACGGAGCGCAACGCCGGCTCTACCTGCACAGCGGCGAAATCCTGGTGAAGACGGGTCACGACGACCCACGCCCGTTCATCGTCGAAACCGAGCAGGGCCGCCTGCAGCCCCTGGGTACCCGCTTCCTGGTGCGCCGCGAGGGCGAGTCGACCCGGTTGATCGTGCTCGAATCGGCTGTGGCCGCAGCGCCCCGTAGTGCCTCGGGCGAGCGGGTGATCCAGGCCGGTGAACAGGTGCGCATCGACCGGGAACACCTGGGCCGGAGCGAACCCGCACCGGTGGGCGCGGAGGCCTGGAGCCACGGCATGCTGGTGGCCGACGACATGCCATTGGCACAGCTGATCGACAGCCTGGGTGAGTACCGCAGCGGCTACCTGGGCCTGGACCCGGCCCTGGCCGACTTGCGCATCAGTGGTGTCTTCCCGTTGAACGACAGCGACAAGGCGCTCGCCGCCTTGCCTCCCAGCCTGCCAGTGAGCATCGAGCGCTACAGCGACTGGTGGGTGCGCGTGGTGCCCGCGAATGACTGACACGCCATGACTGTCCCGCAGGGTGGCAATCGCTCAAACGATTCCCACCACGCGGCGGTGCCTTGGCGTTCGAGGCTGTGAGCGAGCCAGAAAAGCGCTCTCCACCCCACAAAGCAACGAGTCCAGGGACGGGACCGGAAAATTTTCTCAATCCCCCTGTCACTTTTCGATTCTGGTTCGGCAAGAAGGCATTGAGACGATTTCTCACTTAGGAGATGTTCGCAATGCACCCTGCAACTGCCCCGTTCCGCCACACCTTGCTGGCACTGGCCATCACCCTCGGCGGCCTGTCCACCCAGGCCCTGGCCGAGGCCTACCAACTGCCCTCCGCGTCGCTGGCCAGCACCCTGAACCGCATCGCCGCGAATGCCGGCATCGTCCTCAGCGTCGATCCGGCCCTGACCGCTGGCAAGACCGCCCCGGCCGTGCAGGGCGAACTGAGCCCGCTGCAGGCACTGTCCCAGGCGTTGCAGGGCAGCGGTCTGCGCCTGGTGCAGAACGGCGCCGACAGCTACAGCCTGGCACCCGTCGCCGATGAGGCGATGAACCTGCCGGACGTGAACATCGACGGCAGCCGCAGCTATGAAACCGCCTGGGGCCCGACCACTGGCATGGTCGCCAGCCGCACCGCCGCCGGCACCAAGACCGACACCGCAATCAACGAAGTTCCCCGCTCGATCTCGGTGATCACTCGCGAGCAGCTGGATTCGCGCCCGACGCTCAACCTCAACGACTCCCTGCGCTACACCGCGGGCGTGATGAGCAGCGGCTACGGTTCCGACTCCCGCTCCGACTGGTTGAAGGTGCGCGGCTTCGTGCCGACCCAGTTCCTCGACGGCCTGCCGCTGCCGGTGGGCTCCTTCGCCAATCCGAAGATCGAACCCTGGAACCTGGAGCGCATCGCCGTGCTTCGCGGCCCGGCGTCCTCGGTCTACGGCCAGACCCCGCCCGGTGGCCTGCTGGACATGGTCAGTCGCCGCCCGCAGGAAGAACAGGCCAACGAGCTGGAACTGCAGGCCGGCAGCAACGAACACAAGCAGATCAACTTCGACAGCACCGGCAAGATCGACGACGAGGGCCAGTTTCTCTACCGCGTCAGCGGCACCGTGCGCGACAGCAACTCGCCCATCGACCACATCCCGGACAAGCGCTACAACCTCGCGCCGAGCCTGACCTGGAACATCAACGACGACACCCGCCTGACCTTCCTCTCGCAGTACACGCGCGACGACACCGGCATTACCGGCCAGTTCCTGCCACTGCAGGGCACCAAGATCGACTCTCCTTTCGGTGACATCTCCCACCACAAGAACCTGGGCGAGCCGGACTGGGACTTCTACGACCGCACTTACTACGCCCTTGGCTACGCGTTCGAGCACCGTTTCAACGACGTCTGGCAGTTCCGCCAGAACCTGCGCTACACCAAGAGCGACCTGGAGTTCCAGGCGGTGAACGTGGCCACCTTCAACAGCATCGATGCCGACGGTAACGTCAACCGCGAGTCCGGCATCGTCGACGAAGACATCAGCCAATTCGCCGTGGACAACAACTTCCAGGCCGACTTCAGCACGGGTGAGCTGGACCACACCCTGCTGCTGGGCCTCGACCATCAGCGCGCCAACACCAACTACCGCTGGCTGTACGGCATGGGTGTACCGCCGATCAACGTCAACAACCCGATCTATGGTGCGGACCTGTCCGGCGTGAGCTACTTCACCATGCAGGACTTCAACCAGAAAACCCGCCAGACCGGCCTCTACATCCAGGACCAGATCGCCCTGGACAACTGGCGCCTGACCCTCGGCGGCCGCGAAGACTGGGTGCACACCGGCACCACCTTCTACAACAAGAACGACGCCACCAATACCCAGCGCGATGTGGCCTTCAGCGGCAACGTGGGCCTGAGCTACCTGTTCGACAACGGCATCACCCCGTACATCTCCTACGCCGAGTCCTTCCAGCCCGCGATGGGTGCGAACGTCGACAGCACGCTGTCGTTCGAACCCACCGAGGGCAAACAGTACGAGGTGGGCATCAAGTACCAGCCGCCCGGCACCGACGCCATGCTGACCGCCGCCGTCTACGACCTGACCCAGACCAACGTCAGCGTTACCGAAGGCAGCGTGACCCGCCAGATCGGCGAGCTGGAAGTACGCGGCCTGGAACTGGAAGCCACCGCCGACGTCACCGAGAACCTCAAGCTGGTGGCCTCCTACAGCTACACCGACAGCGAAATCCAGAAAGGTGCCGACAAAGGCAACCGCATGGCCCAGGTGCCGCGCAACCAGGCCACCGCCTGGGCCGACTACACCTGGCACAGCGGCATCCTCGACGGTTTTGGCATCGCCGGCGGCGTGCGCTACGTGGGGGACAGCTACGGCAACACCGCAAACACCTGGCTCGGCCATACCGGTTCCTACACCGTGTACGACGCCTCGGCCCACTACGACCTGGGCCGCCTGAACAGCTCACTGCGCGGCCTTTCGGTAGCGGTGGACGCGAAGAACGTATTCAACAAGGAATACCTGTCCACCTGCGACGGCTACTGGTGCTACTACGGCGACGAACGCACCGTGGTCGGCAGCGTGAACTACAAGTTCTGACGAAGCACGGCCGCCCCGCGGGGCGGCCCTTGAATCGGGAATCGCCATGCAAAGCCGCACCATCCGGCGCTGGTCCCAGGTGCATACCTGGACCAGCCTGATCTGCACCCTCTTCCTGCTGATGCTGGCCCTTACCGGGCTCCCGCTGATCTTCCACCACGAGCTGGAGCACCTGCTGGGTGAAGCGCCCGAGCTGCGCGAAATGGCTCCTGGCACCCCGCACCTGGGTCTGCAGCAACTGGTGGATGCCGCCCAGCGCCACCGCCCTGGCGAGGTAGTGCAGTACCTGGGTTATGAGAAAGACGAGCCGAATGGCGTGGTCGCCATCACTGCCGCCACTGCCGGTACCGAGCCGAACGCCTCACACACCTTCATGCTCGATGCCCGCACTGGCGAGCCCGTGGCCATGCCAGCCGCCAACGGCGGCGTGCTGATGTTCATCCTGCGCCTGCACGTGGACATGTTCGCCGGGCTGCCGGGCAAGCTGCTGCTGGCGTTCATGGGCCTGCTGTTCGTAGTCGCCATCATCTCCGGCGTGGTGCTTTACTCGCCCTTCATGCGACGCCTCAAGTTCGCCGAAGTGCGTCACCAGCGCTCCACACGAACTCGCTGGCTGGACCTGCACAACCTCATCGGCATCGTCACCCTGACCTGGGCGTTGGTGGTGGGTGTCACCGGTGTCATCAGCGCCTGCGCCGACCTGTTGATCAGTGCCTGGCGACAGGACACGCTGACCGCCCTGGTAGAGCCTTACCGCAACGCACCTCCGCTGACTGAGCGTGCCCCCGTGGACAACGTGCTGACGATTGCCGCCGACGCACTGCCCGGCATGCAGGCGGATTTCATCGCCTTCCCCGGCACCCGTTTCTCAAGCGAGCACCACTACACGGTGTTCATGGTCGGCAGCACTCACCTGACTGCTCACCTGTGGACGCCAGTGCTGATCGACGCACGCACCCTGGCCGTCACAGCCGTCGCCCAACGCCCCTGGTACATGGATGCCCTTGCGATGTCGCAGCCGCTGCATTTCGGCGACTACGGCGGCCGCCCGATGCAACTGCTCTGGGCCGTGCTCGATGTGCTCACCATCATCGTGCTCGGCAGCGGGCTCTATCTCTGGTGGGTTCGCCAGCGACGCAGTACTGGACAGCGCTCATCCGAGGAAGCGACAGCATGAACTGGCGCCAAACTACCTTCGCCCTGCCCTCGATCATCGGCCTGCTTTGCGCCCTTGGCCTGTTCAGTGCCTTGCTCGGTGACGGCGGATGGGACGCCATCGCCTGGTTAGGCCTGGGCGCGCCAGCCGTGCTGGGCATCTGGCCGCTGCTGCGGCGCCCAATCCGCCGCAAGCGCTGAGCTGATTCGAGAAGTGCTAAAAGGCCCGCCCGGCATTGCCGGGCGGAATCCGCCAACACCAAGAGCCTAGAGCGGCTCGAACCGGCCGTCGGGCTACCTGCTGACGCCACTCTGCGCGAACGGCAGGAGGGCATCGTCCACCGATGACACTTAGGCGTCGCCGTCGGCAAGCGTCGCGCCAAGCTGCGCCAGTTGCTCTCGCAGCCAGCGCAGGCCGGGTGCCAGTTCCTGCTGGCGGTGCCAGATCAGGCTCACCTGCACGGAGGGTGTCGCCACCGGAAGCGGCGCAATCTCCAGCGCGTAGATGGCCGCGAAGTGCTCCGCCAGCCGGCGCGGCACGGTGCCCAGCAGGTCGGACCGCGCCACGATGGGCGGGATCGCCAGGTAGTGGGGAACCTGAAGCCCCGCCCGGCGCTTGATCTTCGCCGAGCCCAGGACGATCTCCAGCGGCGAGCCACGGCCGGCTCGCGGCAATATCAGCACATGCTGGCTGCCCAGGTAGCGCTCGCGAGTGAGCCCTCCCGCGAAAGCCGGGTGCCCGGCCCGGCCGATCACCACCAGATTCTCCTCCATCAAGGGCTGGTAGCAGAGATCGGGGTTGTCGAAGTAGAGGTAGTCGATGGCCAGGTCCAGCTCGCCGGTCGCCAGCCGTGTCACCAGGCTTTGCGCCTCGTCGTCCTGTACCTCCAGCACCACCCGCGGCGCTTCGTGCCTCAGCTGCTCCAGCAACGCGGGCAGCAGCATGGCCTGGGCGTAGTCGTTCATCGACAATCGAAAGCAGTGCTCGGCCTCCGGGTCGAACACTTCCTGGGCACCCAGCCCGAGCTGCAGCAGGTTAAGCGCCTGGCGCACTGGGGCGTAAAGCACCTGCGCGTGAGCGGTGGGTGACATGCCCCGAGCGGTACGCTTGAACAACGGCTCTCCCAGCTGGCTACGCAGCCGCGCCAGGGCATTGCTCACCGCGGGTTGACTCATGTGCAGACGCGTGGCGGCACGCGACAGGTTCTGCTCCTGCATCAGGGCGTCGAACACCAGCAGCAGGTTCAGGTCGATTCGGCGCAAATTCAGGCTCATGAATAATGCTCATTTCGACTATCCATTATCGGAATAAAGCATTCACCACTATGCTCCCCGGTATGTCAACAAGACTGCTGGAGCAGCCATGAACCACGACACCCAGGCCTTTCGCGACCGCTATCGGGCGGGCATCCATCCCCTCTACAACGTCTGGCTGCATGGTGGCTTCGTGCTGCTTTACGGCGCGGCCTGCCTGCGTTTTTTCATTGGCAGCCTGGAGCACGTGGCGCCTTGGGAGTGGCTGGTGGTGCCGGCGGCCCTGGTGTTCTTCAGCTGGGGGGAGTACTCCATCCACAAGAACCTGGGCCATCACAAAACGCGCCTTGGCGCGATGTTCTACAAGCGCCACACGGGCGATCACCATAGCTTCTTCGTCGCCGGGCGCATGACCTGGGAATCGGCTCGGGACTGGCGGGTGATCCTCTTCCCCGCCTGGCTAATCGTCTTCTACAGCATCGGCCTGTTCGCGGCCTGGTGGCTGCTGTCCTTCATCAACAGCAACGTCGCTGCCCTCTTTTCGGCGACATTGCTGGCCGGATACCTGAGCTACGAGGTCTTCCACGCCTGCGAGCACCTGCCCGCCAACCACCCCATCTCGCGCCTGCCATGGATCCGCCACATGCGCCGGCTGCATGAACTGCACCACCGCCGCGATCTGATGCAGACCCACAACTTCAACCTGGTATTCCCGCTCATGGACTGGCTCAAGGGCAGCCTGTACTGGGAACCACTGGAACAGGAGAGCGCCATGACCCGAATGCAGCACGAAGTGGAAATCGCCCACGCCCCGGAATACGTCCTGGCCTACGCCAGCACCGCCACCCGCTGGCCGGAGTGGCACCCCTCCTCCCTGCACGTGGACGGGCCGGCCGGGCCGCTGCCGGCGGGCAGCCATTTCGAAGAAGACATCCACGCCGGCGGGCGCGCGGGGCATCTGAGCTGGGATGTGACCGAGTACAACCCCGGCCGGCTCTGGCGTGCCACCGCCAAAGGCACCCATGGACTGGAACTGGTGCTGACCTATGAATGCGAAAGCACCGGCAGCGGGACACGGTTCGTCCGCACCCTGGAGTACGGTTTCGCCGGGCTGGCCATGCAGATCGCGAACTGGCTGGTGATGCGCGGCAAGATCGACCGGGAATCGGCCGAATCCATGAAGCAGCTGAAGGAGATGGCCGAACGTGCCATCGAGGCGTCCCCGGCCCGCCAGCACGACCTGGTCTAAGTCGGAAACGCAGAAACGAAAACGCCGCTCGAATGAGCGGCGTTTTCGTTTAACTGGAGCGGGAAACGAGACTCGAACTCGCGACCCCGACCTTGGCAAGGTCGTGCTCTACCAACTGAGCTATTCCCGCGTACAACAGAAAGTGGCGTCCCCTAGGGGACTCGAACCCCTGTTACCGCCGTGAAAGGGCGGTGTCCTAGGCCACTAGACGAAGGGGACTGAAATTGGAGCGGGAAACGAGACTCGAACTCGCGACCCCGACCTTGGCAAGGTCGTGCTCTACCAACTGAGCTATTCCCGCATGCAACCTTTACAGCCTGCACCGTTTGGTGCGTCCCTCAACCCTTACGGGTTTGGGTAAGCAAGGCCGTGGCCCTGCTTCTTGAATCTGGAGCGGGAAACGAGACTCGAACTCGCGACCCCGACCTTGGCAAGGTCGTGCTCTACCAACTGAGCTATTCCCGCATACAACTTTGAAAGTGGCGTCCCCTAGGGGACTCGAACCCCTGTTACCGCCGTGAAAGGGCGGTGTCCTAGGCCACTAGACGAAGGGGACGCGGCCCGGAGCTTACAACAGCTTTGACGCTTACTTCCGGCTTCGCTGCGTTGCCGTGGGCATCGCGTCGAAGTGGCGCGCATTCTAGGGAGGCTTTGAACACCCGTCAACCCTCTATCAAAAACTTTTTAAAATCAAAGACTTCTGCTCAAAATTTGATCCGCCTCTATGAGCGCTGGAGTCAAGCCTCTACACTCAGCCGCACCCCAATAAGCACGCCGGAGCCCCGAAGATGTCGCCACTCGTGATCACCCTGTTGATCGTTGTCGGTATCGTCATCCTTATCGCCATTGGCTACGTGAATCACCTGGTGGAGAACAGCAAGCTGGAGAAGGCCCGTCTCAAGGCCGACCTCACCGACCGTATCCGCCGCTGCGCCGACCTTTCCGAAACCCTCCCCGGCCAGATGGTCTCCCCTGATCTCAAGCTGCTGCTGACTCGCCTGCAGTTGCAGCTCAGCGAACGCCTGCTTCAAGTGGACAAGGGCGACAACGCTCTCAAGACACGTGTCGAGCAGCTTCGCGCGCTGGCCGGACAGGGCGAATCCATCCCGGTGAACAATCCGCCGCAAAAGATCCTCACCGAAGCCAAGGCCAAGGAAATCCGCTTCCAATTGGAAGGCCTCCACGGCCAGATCACCCGTGCCGCCCAGGATGGCCAACTGCCCGCCAATGATGCAAAGCACTGGGTCAAGGTAATCCGCGACATGCTCGTGCAGTTGCACGTGGAGTTCTTCACCAACCTCGGGCTCCAGGCCCTGCAGGAAAACCAGCCACGCCAGGCTCGCCTGGCCTTTGAGCGTGGCGTCCAGTACCTGCAGAAGCAACCTGACCCCGCCCGCCACCAGGATCGTCTGCAACAGATGAAGGCCCAGCTCGCCCGGGCCAATGCCCTTGTGCTGGAGAACGCCCAGCCCAGTGCCGACGAACCAAGCGAACTGACTGAAGGTCTGAAGTCACTGGATGACGACGACATCTGGAAGAAGAAGAACATCTACGACTGATCTGCTCAGACGAGGACCTCCCGATGAGCCTGACCCTCTATGGCGCCCCGCTCTCTCCTTTCGTGCGCAAGGTGCGTCTCTACCTGCTTGAAAAGGGCCTGGACTATCAGCTGGAGATCGTTTCGCCCTTCAGCCAGCCGGCCTGGTTTCGCGAACTGAGCCCCCTGGGCCGCATCCCGGCCCTGCGTGACGGCGACATGTCCCTCGCCGACTCGAGCGTGATCTGCCAGTACCTGGAAGAAAAACATCCCGAACTCACCCCGCTCTATGGCCGTGACGCCCAGGAAGGCGCGCGGGTGCGCTGGCTGGAGAAGTACTCCGACTATGAATTAGCGCCCCTGGCTACCTTCGGCGTGTTCCGCAACCGCACCCTGAAGCCATCCATGGGCCAGGCTTGTGACGAAGCCACGGTCCAGGCCGCACTGGTCGACAGGCTGCCGCCACACTTCGACTACCTGGAGAAGACCTTGGGCAACGCGGCGTACTTCGTCGGTGAGCGCCTCTCCATGGCCGACCTCGCCTTCGCCACCCAGATGATCAACATGGAACACGGCGGCGAGCGACTGGATGCCGAACGCTGGCCGCGCTTGGCCGCGCACTACGAACGCATCGCCGCACGGGAGTCAGTGCAGGCAGTATTGCCGGGAGAACAGAAGATCCTGGCCAAGCTGGCAGGCAGGGCCTGAAAACCCCGAATCCAGTGAACACGAAAAAGCCCGGACACGTCCGGGCTTTTTCATTGCGGTGCGGTCAGCAATCGGTCAGACGCAGAAAGATCGCCGCGAGCTGCTCGATTCCGGCCTGGTCCTCTTCCTTGAAACGCGCCAGTTTTGGGCTGTCCAGGTCGAGCACACCAATCAGGCGACCATCCTTGACCAGAGGCACCACCAGCTCACTGTTGGAGGCGCTGTCGCAGGCGATATGGCCGGGGAATGCGTGCACATCCTCCACCCGCTGGGTTTCCAGGGTGCGCGCTGCGGCACCACACACGCCCCTGCCGAAGGGGATACGCACGCAGGCCACCTTGCCCTGGAACGGACCGAGGACCAGCTCTTCATTGCGGTTGAGATAAAAACCCGCCCAGTTCAGGTCCGGCAACTCATTGAAGAGGAACGCGGAGAACTGCGCGCTGTTGGCGATGAAATCGCGCTCGTCAGCCAGCAGGGATTCCAGTTGGGCGGCCAACATGGAATAGCCGGAAAGGCCGGCGCCGGCCTGTTGCAGATCGATCATTTGGAAGACTCCAGCAAAGCGAGCCCGACCCAATGACGGGCGAACTGGTAGGCGCAGCGGCCGTTGCGATTGCCACGCCCCAAGGCCCAGCGAATCGCCAGCTTTTCCAATTCCTCGGACCATTCCCAGTTCAACGCGGCCGGCTCGGCCAGGACGCCGACCCAGTGGCGTACCACAGCGAGGAAATGATCCTGGGTGAAGGGATAGAAGGACAACCAAAGGCCGAATCGGTCGGACAGGGCGATCTTGTCCTCCACAGCTTCGTTGGGGTGCAGCTCACCGTCGACCATCTGCCAGTGCTCGTTGTCGCTCTGCTTCTCGGGCACCAGATGACGGCGATTGGAGGTGGCGTAGAGCAGCACGTTGTCTGGAGCGCGTTCCAGGGAACCGTCCAACACGCTCTTCAGCACGCGATAGTCGCCCTCACCCGCCTCGAAGGACAGGTCGTCGCAAAACAGCACGAAGCGCTGCGGCAGGTTGGCCAGTTGCTCCACCACGCGCGGCAGGTCGGCCAGGTGGTCGCGCTCGATCTCGATCAGGCGCAGCCCCGCACCAGCGTGCTCAGCCATCAGCGCGCGAACCAGTGAGGACTTGCCAGTACCACGGGCGCCCCAGAGCAGCGCATGGTTGGCCGGCAGGCCATCGACGAACTGACGGGTGTTGCCGGCCAGTTGTTCACGCTGCTTGTCGACGCCGATCAGATCCGCCAGGGACAGGTCCAGGCTCACGTCCAGAGGCTGCAGGTAGCCGCTGCGGCCATCGCGATGCCAGCGCGCCGCCAGGCTTTTCTGCCAATCGATGACCGGACGAGGCGCCGGCAACAGGGGTTCGAGGCGGGCCAGCACCGCATCGGCGCGCTCGAGAAACTCAAACAGACGGGAATCCACGTTCAACTCCTTGCTCAGCCGCAGTCACCAGGCGCTGTCGGCAGACCGGATAGGCTATGCTTGGCAAGCCCTCGGAACAAGGCC
This sequence comes from Pseudomonas sp. D(2018), assembly GCF_005502555.1. NCBI lineage: Bacteria > Pseudomonadati > Pseudomonadota > Gammaproteobacteria > Pseudomonadales > Pseudomonadaceae > Pseudomonas > Pseudomonas sp. D(2018). The sequence continues at coordinate 6,839 of NZ_SCOK01000077.1, read as the reverse complement.
AATTCCCGCGCCCCCATGGATATTCCGCTGACACAACGGCTGTCGTTCAAGCAGGCCAGCCTGACGGTGCTGGTGGCCTTTCTACTCGGCACCGTACTCAGCGCCATCCAGGTCGCCAGCGACTATCTCAACGAGAACGAGACCATCGACCGGGAGATCAAGGCCCTTCTCGAAATCTCCCACAGCCCCGCCGCGCGTATCGCCTACAACATCGACGCCGAACTGGCCCAGGAACTCGTACTCGGCCTGTTGCGCTCGCCTGCGGTGATCCGCGCCGAAATCATCGACAACAACGGAGCCGTGCTGTCCAGCGTCAGCCGGCCGCGTGCAGAGAGCGATTTCCGCATCTTCAGCGATTACCTGTTCGGTGAACGGCGCGAGTTCGAAGACCCGCTCTATATCGTCCACGCTCCCAATGAGACCCTTGGCGTACTGCGCCTGGAGGTGGACACCTTCGCCTTCGGCAACCACTTTCTGCGTCGCGCCATGATCACCCTGCTCAGCGGCTTCGTGCGCAGTCTGTTGCTCTCCCTGATCCTCCTGGTGCTCTTCTACAGCATGCTGACCAAGCCGCTGGTTGAACTGATCCGCGGCCTCAGCGAGCGCGACCCACGTGCCTCGCCGGATGCCAAACTGCCCTGCCCGCCCGGCCATGAGCAGGACGAGATCGGCGTGCTGGTGGAAGTCATCAACCGCCAACTGGCCAGCCTGGCCACCGAGATGCAGCAACGCCGGGAAGCGGACCAGCGGCTGAACCAGTATCTGGCCGAACTGGAGAACATCGTTTCAGCGCGCACCGCCGAGCTGAAGGCCGCCAATAGCCGCCTCAGCCGCTACAACCAGGAACTGGAGGTGGCGCGCGGCACCGCCCTGGAGATGGCAAAGGCCAGGGCCGCGTTCCTCGCCAACATGAGCCACGAAATCCGCACCCCGCTCAACGGCCTGCTGGGCATGCTCGACCTCGCGCTCGATGGCCCCCTGAACAACGAGCAACAGCGCCAGCTGCAGATCGCCCATGACTCTGGCAGCGTGCTCGTGGAATTGCTCAACGACATCCTCGACCTGTCCAAGTTCGAGGCAGGCCAACTGGAGCTGGAACAGATCCCCTTCGACCTGGGCACCCTGCTGGAAGACACGGCCAACCTGCTCTCGCAAAATGCCGCCCCCGGTGTCGAACTGACCTGTCTGATCGACCCGCGATTGCCATCGCTGGTGGTGGGCGACCCGACGCGAGTGCGCCAAGTGATCAGCAACCTGCTGTCCAACGCGCTCAAATTCACCCGCTCGGGCCGCGTCGACCTGCGCGCCGCGCCAAGCCCCGGCGGTGTGCTGATCACCGTTCGCGACACCGGCATCGGGATCTCCGCCGAAGCCTTGCCCAAGCTGTTCCAACCCTTCTCCCAGGGCAGTGCAGGCATCACCCGGCAATTCGGCGGCACCGGCCTCGGCCTGGCGCTCACCCGCCACCTCTGCGAAGCGATGCAAGGTGAGCTGGACGTCAAGTCCCAGGAAGGCCTCGGCAGCCTGTTCAGCGCCGAGCTACCGCTGGTGGAGCACAGCCCGCCGGAGCCGCGCGCGCAATTGAAAGGCAAGGCCATTGCACTGTGCGGCGCCAAGAGCGGCCTGGCCGAAATGCTGGGCATCTGGCTCCCGCTCTGGGGCCTGGAATTCGAGCGACGCGACCACGACGCCGACCTCAGTGACGCTCGAGCCGATGTGCTGATCAGCGACAACCCGGATTGCCTGGAGAATGTGCGCCGTGCTGCCCAGGTGCCCATCCTGCTGGTGACTGGTTATGGCAGTTTTCTGCCTCCGCCGCGTGCAGCGACCCTGACGCCGCTGCATCAATTGGCCCGCCCACTTTCTCGTGCAGCCCTCCATCAGGCGCTGCAACGGGTGCTGCTGAAACTCCCCGAAGCCGCACCCGTTCCCGCGCCGGAAAGGACAGAGCCGCAGCAGCGACATGCGCGAGTGCTGCTCGTCGAAGACAACGCGGTGAACCAGTTGGTAGCCAAAGGCATGCTGACCAAGCTGGGCTGCGAGGTGCTGCTGGCGGGCCACGGCGCCGAGGCGCTGAGCCGACTGGAGCAAACGGCCGTTGACCTGGTGCTGATGGACTGCAACATGCCAGTGATGGACGGTTACGAAGCCACCCGACGCATACGCCAGAGCGGGCGCTGGCCAGACCTGCCGATCATTGCCCTGACGGCCAATGCCCTACCGGACGAGCGCGAACGCTGCCGCGCCGCCGGCATGGACGACTACCTGGCCAAACCCTTCCGCCGCGAAGAGCTGGTGGCCCTGCTCGACACCTGGCTGCCGGCTACTCAGGCAACCCCATGAGCTGACCCAACAGCTCGCCAAGGCGCGCACGCAGTTCGGCCATTTCGTTGAGATCCAGACCACTGGCGCAGATCAGCTCATTGCGCAGCGGCACCACCTTGCTACGCAGGGCGGCACCTTCTTCCGTCAGCGCCAGGTGAACTTCGCGTTCGTCATGGGCGGCACGCTGGCGGCGCACCAGGCCGAGCTGCTCCAGACGTTTCAGTAAAGGCGTGAGCGTGCCGGAATCCAACAACAGACGCTCGCCCAGGGCCTTGACCGTGGGCTGTTCTGGCGGCCGCGCGTGCCACTCCCAGAGCACCAGCATGGCCAAATACTGCGGGTAGGTCAGGCCAAGCGGCTCCAGCAGCGGTCGATAGCCGCGGATCACCGCACGAGACGCTGCGTAGAGCTTGAAGCAGAGCTGATTGTCCAGCAGCAGCTCAGGTTCGATCATAGGGGTGGTCATTTCAGCAAGGCTTCGATCTCGGCGCTGATTTCTTCCGGCTTGGTGGTGGGCGCGAAGCGTTTGATCTGCCGGCCGTCCTGGCTGATCAGGAATTTGGTGAAGTTCCACTTGATGCCCTGGCTACCCAGCAGGCCTGGAGCGCGCTGCTTGAGCTGTACGTAGAGCGGGTGGGCGCCGGCACCGTTCACATCGATCTTCTTGAACAGCGGGAAGCTGACGCCGAAGTTCAGTTCGCAGAACTCGCTGATCGCGCCCTCGTCACCCGGCTCCTGCTTGCCGAACTGGTTGCAGGGGAAGCCCAGCACGACCAGCCCCTTGTCCTTGTATTGCTGCCAGAGGCTCTCCAGCCCTTTGTACTGCGGGGTGAAGCCGCACTTGCTGGCGGTGTTGACCACCAGCAGAGCCTTGCCGCCGAAGTCCGAAAGGGTCTTCTGCTCGCCTTTGATGGTGGTCACGGGGATATCGAGAATCTTGTCGCTCATGGTCAGGGCCTGTGTAGGGAAGAGAACCGTTAAAAAATAGCTCTCAATTAAATTGCGCGCAATTTAATTTACCTATAAAAAGGGCCCACCTTTCGGCGAGCCCTCTCGAATAGCCCGGTTCAGCGCGGTTCGAGCTTCAGCGATAGCGAGTTGATGCAATAGCGCAGGCCAGTGGGGCGCGGCCCATCGGGGAAGACATGCCCCAGGTGGGAATCGCAGCGGGCGCAGCGCACTTCGATACGGTGCATGCCGTGGCTGAAGTCCTCACGCTCGGCAATGACGCCCTCGCTCACCGGCTGGAAGTAGCTTGGCCAGCCGCTGCCGGAGTCGTACTTGGCGTCGGAGTCGAACAGTGCTTCCCCACAGCAGGAACAGTGGTAGATGCCCGGCGTCTTGGTGGCGTAGTACTCGCCGGTGAAGGCGCGCTCCGTGCCACCCAGGCGGCAGACGTGGAACTGGGCGTCGGAAAGCTCCTCGCGCCAGGTTTCAAGGGGTTTCTCAAGCTTGTCCATGGCAGTCCTCGAAAGGGGTAAAAAAGCCCGGTCCCGACCTTTTCGGGCCATCGGGCCGCACGTATCATGCGCGATTCATCAGACGCCAGTCTGGCAGCGGCGTTACAGGCTGCCAAGGCGCATCGATCCCCGTCGCCCCGGCGCGACTTTTTTCACCTCGGGACAGTAACGCATCATGCAGGTCAGCAAATCGAACAAGCTCGCCAACGTCTGCTACGACATCCGCGGACCGGTGCTCAAGCACGCCAAACGCCTGGAAGAGGAAGGCCACCGCATCCTCAAGCTGAACATCGGCAACCCGGCGCCGTTCGGTTTCGAAGCCCCGGAGGAAATCCTCCAGGACGTGATCCGCAACCTGCCCACCGCCCAGGGCTACAGCGACTCCAAGGGCCTGTTCAGTGCTCGCAAGGCGGTGATGCAGTACTACCAGCAGAAGCAGGTGGAAGGCGTCGGCATTGAAGACATCTACCTCGGTAACGGTGTGTCCGAGCTGATCGTGATGTGCATGCAGGCGCTGTTGAACAATGGCGACGAAGTCCTGATCCCGGCACCGGACTACCCGCTCTGGACCGCCTCGGTGAGCCTGGCCGGCGGCAAGCCGGTGCACTACCTGTGCGACGAGCAAGCCAATTGGTGGCCAGACCTGGAAGACATCAAGGCCAAGATCACCCAGAACACCAAGGCCATGGTGATCATCAACCCGAACAACCCCACGGGCGCCGTGTACTCCAAGGAAGTCCTGGAAGGCATGGTGGAGCTGGCACGCCAGCACAACCTGGTGATCTTCTCCGACGAGATCTACGACAAGATCCTCTACGACGAGGCCGTGCACATCTCCACCGCGTCGCTTGCGCCGGACGTGCTCTGCCTGACCTTCAACGGTCTCTCCAAGTCCTACCGCGTGGCCGGTTTCCGCTCCGGCTGGGTGGCCATTTCCGGCCCCAAACAGAAGGCCCAGAGCTATATCGAAGGCATCGACATCCTGGCCAACATGCGCCTGTGCGCCAACGTACCGAGCCAGCATGCGATCCAGACCGCACTCGGCGGCTACCAGAGCATCAACGACCTGGTGTTGCCTAACGGCCGCCTGCTGGAGCAGCGCAACCGTGCCTGGGAACTGCTCAACGACATCCCCGGCGTCAGCTGCGTGAAACCCATGGGTGCGCTCTACGCCTTCCCGAAGATCGATCCGAAGGTCTGCCCGATCCACAACGACGAAAAATTCGTCCTCGACCTTCTGCTCTCCGAAAAACTGCTGATCGTCCAGGGCACCGCCTTCAACTGGCCATGGCCGGACCACTTCCGCGTAGTGACGCTGCCCCGCGTCGACGACCTTGAGCAGGCCATCGGCCGCATCGGCAACTTCCTCAAGTCGTATCGCCAATAAACGCCCATGGATCTGCAGATCGACGACTTCTACAAGGACTGCGCCAGCGGCCTGCTGCAGCTGTATCAGGTCTTCCCGCGGCGCGTGGCGCTGTATGTGGAGGATCTGATCGGTCCGTCGGAACCGGATGAGTTCGGCCTGCCCAGCAAGCGCCACGAAAGCTGCCTGGGCGCACTCCTCTGGCTCGCGGACGAGGGCTACCTGCGCTTCGACAGCACCATCCACTTCGAGGCGCTGGACCAGGCAGTCCTGACCGAAAAAGGCTTTCTTCGGCTGTCCCGCGCGGTACCCGCCGAGCTGGCCAACCCGGAATCCCTGCCTCCCAGCATCCTGCGGGTCCAGGCCAGCCTGGCGCAGCAATTGCGCGGCGCCCTTCGCAACGCCGATAGCGAACGCCTCGTATGCCTGACTCGGCTAATCTTCGAAAGCAGAGCCGACGCCTCAGGCGACATAGTTTGAAATAGTCCCTGGTTGAATACGCCAGGGCCGCCCCTTATATACCCCGCATACCAAAACGCTTTCCGCCGTGAGGAGACTGTTCCAATCATGATGCGCATTCTGTTGTTCCTGGCCACAAACCTTGCAGTCCTGGTGATTGCCAGCATCACGCTGAAGCTGCTCGGGGTAGACCGCTTTACCGGCCAGAACTACGGCAGCCTGCTGGTCTACTGCGCCGTGTTCGGCTTTGCTGGCTCCCTGATTTCGCTGTTCATCTCCAAGTGGATGGCGAAGATGAGCACCGGCACCGAAATCATCACCCAGCCGCGTACCCGCCACGAGCAGTGGCTGCTGCAGACCGTCGAGCAACTGTCCCGCGAAGCGGGCATCAAGATGCCTGAGGTCGGCATTTTCCCGGCTTACGAGGCCAACGCCTTTGCGACCGGCTGGAACAAGAACGACGCACTGGTAGCCGTAAGCCAGGGCCTGCTGGAACGCTTCTCCCCTGACGAAGTGAAGGCCGTACTGGCCCACGAGATCGGCCACGTGGCCAATGGCGACATGGTCACCCTCGCGCTGGTCCAGGGCGTGGTGAACACCTTCGTGATGTTCTTCGCGCGCATCTTCGGCAACTTCGTCGACAAGGTGATCCTGAAGAACGAAGAAGGCCCGGGTATCGGCTACTTCGTCGCGACGATCTTCGCCGAACTGGTCCTGGGCATCCTCGCCAGCATCATCGTCATGTGGTTCTCGCGCCGCCGCGAATTCCGCGCTGACGAAGCCGGCGCCAACCTGGCCGGCACCAATGCGATGATCGGCGCCCTGCAGCGCCTGCGCGCCGAGCAAGGTGTGCCGGTGCAAATGCCCGACAGCCTGACCGCCTTCGGCATCAATGGCGGCCTGAAGCATGGCCTTGCCGGCCTGCTGATGAGCCACCCGCCGCTGGAAGACCGCATCGAAGCCCTGCGCCGCCGCGGCTGAAACGAATCACACTGACTTGGGCGGCCAACTGGCCGCCCTTTTTTTGCGCATTTGTAGCCGGCGATGCAGGGCCTTGATGGGTTTCGCTTCGCTCTACGCCATCCTACGGACCTCAACGCCAGACACATCCGCCCTGCTGCGGACTCCACGCTGACTCGGACACCCATTCCACGCACATCCGGACAGTGATTCCACGCTGATCCGGACACTCATTCCACGAGCATCCGGACACCGATTCCACGGCCATC
>NZ_SCOK01000076.1:0-18552 GCF_005502555.1 Pseudomonas sp. D(2018) | reverse complement strand
GAACCGGGGGGAGGCCGCATGGAGCGGGGCTTTCACGCCAAACCGGTAAAACGGGCCTGGTTTATGCACTGGTACCTGCGTCCAAGGCCGCCCGGTTGGCACGACGGGTCGAACCCATCACGCAACGCATAGGAAGGTTTCCATGAGCGCTCTGTCGGTGATCTGGGATAAGTACGCAACCGGCAAGGCCGGCGACTCGCCACCTCCGCAGTTCAACCTGCTGCGCTGGTTCTCGCTGGTCAGCCTGGTGGTGATCGCGAGCGTGGCCATCGGCCTCGGGGTCATTTCCACGCGTTTCGTGGTGACCGAGAGCATCGAACGCGATGCCATGCTCAGCTCGCAGTTCATCCAGTCCATCGCGCAGGCCGAGATCCGCCATGTGGCGCTGCCGGCGAGCATGACCATGGGCGAGCTGCTGGACGCCCGCCAGGATGGCCACCATCCGCAAACCATGCTGGAAGCACGGCAGCGGGCGCGCAACGAGTTCCTCGACCACATTGCCATGCTGCCCGATGCCCTGCTGGCGAATATCTACGGTGCCGACCGGGTGATCGTGTGGTCGACCAACCCGGCACTGGTGGGCAAGGACCTGAGTGGCAACGAGGACCTGGAACAGGCCTTCTCGTCGCCGATGCAGGTGGCTTCCAGTTATGACGAGGTCACCGGTGGGCGCAGTGAGCAGAAGTTCCTCCGCGCGCCGCGCACCCTGTTCATCGAGAACTACATCCCGCTGCTGGACGACCAGGGCAACGTCGCTTCGGTGGTGGAAATCTACAAGGAGCCCCGCGACCTGGTGCAGCGCATCCAGCGCGGCTTCGTGCTGATCTGGCTGGCCACCGCCATTGGCGGCGGCCTGATCTACTTCGGTCTGTTCTGGATCGTGCGCCGTGCCTCGGGCCTGTTGGCCCAGCAGCAGAGCCAACTGATCGCCAACGAGACCTTCGTCGCCCTGGGCGAAATGTCTTCCGCTGTGGCCCATAGCCTGCGCAACCCGTTGGCGTCGATCCGCTCCAGTGCCGAACTGGCCCAGGAACTGGTGGCCCCGCCGGTGCAGAAGAACATCGCGGACATCATCAGCCAGGTGGATCGCATGTCTAAGTGGGTGCGCGAGCTGCTGATTTCGGCGCGGCCGCTCTCCGGTGATTTCGAGGAGGTGGAGCCGATTGCGGTGATCAACGAGGCGTTGCATGGCTTCGATCAGCAGATCCGCCATAGCGGCGTGCGGGTGGAGTTCCATGCCGAGGCGGCGCCCGCGGTGGTCAGCCACCGGGTGCTGCTGGCGCAGGTGCTCAACAGCCTGTTCGCCAACGCTATCGAGGCGATGCCCAATGGCGGTCTGCTGCGCATCGAGGTCAAGCCCGACAGCACCGGCAAGCGCCTGATGCTGGCCATTACCGACACCGGCCAGGGCATGACGCGCAAGCAGGAAACCATGGCCTTCAAGCCCTACTACACCACCAAGCAGGGTGGGCTGGGCGTGGGGCTGGTGATGGTCAAACGCATCATGGAACGCTTCGGCGGCAAGGTCAGCCTGACCAGCCGTGAGCGGGAAGGCACCCGCATCTGCCTGAACTTCAAGGTCGCTGGGGGGCGGGGGTAATGGAACACAGCGTACTGATAGTCGAAGACGACGAGCTGCTGGCCGGCAACATCCAGGTCTACCTCGAGCGCAAGAACTTCGAGGCGCTGGTCTGCCACTCGGCCGAAGAGGCGCTGGAACTGCTGCAGGACCAGGTGCCCGACGTGCTGCTCACCGACAACTCCCTGCCGGGCATGAGCGGCCATGAGCTGATTCGCGAGGTGAGCAACCGCGCGCCGCAGATCAAGCCGATCATGATGACCGGCTACGGCAACATCGAGGACGCGGTGCAGGCGATGAAGGCCGGTGCCTTCCATTACCTGACCAAGCCGGTGGCCCTGGCCGAGCTCAAGCTGTTGCTGGACAAGGCCCTGGAGGCCCAACGCCTGGAGCACAAGCTGGATTTCTATCACAGCCGTGCGGCGCAGGATGCCGGGCTGGCGGCGATGATCGGCGAGTCGCCGGCGATGCTGGAAGTCAAATCCATGGTGTGCCAGCTGCTGGATGCCGAAAGCCGCATGGTCGATGCCGAGTTGCCGGCGGTGCTGGTCGAAGGCGAGACAGGCACTGGCAAGGAACTGATCGCCCGTGCCCTCCACTTCGACGGCGCGCGGAGCAAAGGGCCATTTGTCGAGTTCAACTGCGCCTCGATTCCTGCGCACCTGCTGGAAGCCGAACTGTTCGGCCATGAGAAGGGTGCTTTTACCGATGCCAAGGAGCGTCGCCTGGGGTTGGTGGAGGCGGCTGACGGCGGCACCCTGTTCCTCGACGAAGTGGGCGAAATGGACCTGGTGCTCCAGGCCAAGCTGCTCAAATTGCTGGAGGACCGCACCATCCGCCGCATCGGCTCGGTGAAGGAGCGCAAGGTCAACCTGCGCATCATCAGCGCCACCAACTGCAACCTGGAGCAGATGGTGCAGCAGGGCAAATTCCGCCGGGACCTGTTCTTCCGCCTGCGCATCATCTCCATCCGCGTGCCGCGCCTGTACGCACGTGGCGACGACATCCTGTTGTTGGCCCGGCATTTCCTGAAGCAGCACGGCAAGCGCTATGGCAAGCCGGGGCTGCAGTTCACCAGCGAGGCCGAGCATCTGCTGCAGAGCTACAGCTGGCCAGGCAACGTGCGCGAGCTGCGCAACATGCTCGAACAGACCGTGCTGCTGGCCCAGGGACAACTGGTGAGTGCCGCACAACTGCACATCTGCCCGAGCCTGGTGGACGAGTCGTCCAGTCACTACCGCACCCATGGCAACGGCAATGGCGCCGAGCCCGAGGACGAGCGGGGCCTGGTCATCCGCATGCTCGACAAGACCGATTGGAATGTCACCAAGTCCGCCCGCCTGCTGGGCCTGACGCGGGACATGCTGCGCTACCGAATCGAAAAACTGGGCCTGGTCCGGCCGGATCGCCGTCACTGATCCGCCACCAGGCCCCGGTGCCTTCTGGCGCCACTGTTCCCTAGCACTCCCTCTCGCCAGTACGGGAGGAGGAGATCCTTGTGGCCGGGCTGCGATCCTGCTCGCATCGCCGCATCGTCCACCGGGGTTCGGTGCCCTCACACCGGCCCCGCTTTCTTATTCCGGGCGCCAGCTTCGCAAGGGGCTGGCGCCTTTTCCTTGAGGAGCGGCCTGCGCGGCAGGCCCGTAGGAGCCCGCTTGTCGGCGAAGGTGTCCTGTCCAACCGGCGGGGCCGCTGTGCGGCCCTCCTTGGCGAATGAATTGGCGATGCCTGCGTTGGCTGTTGCGAGAGATTGACCATCTGGCCAAGAGCCATGTAGGAGCTGGCTTGCCAGCGAAACGGGGCCATTCGCTGGCAAGCCAGTTCCTACGGGCGATGCAGTTGCTTGCAACACGTAACGCAGACAAAGCCGATGAACTCGCCCCTACAGGGTGTGTGCCACGGGCATGGCTCGGTGTTCGACGCCGGCGACCGATGGCCTTGAGCGCCGTGCCGTGCTGCCGACTCAAATGGGTAAGGACCCTGTCGGTCCCGCGAGGTGCAGCATGAGTAGTGAGCGAAGAGGCGGCCTTTCCGGTAATGACAACAAGAGCCAGGGCGAATTTCCGCGCTGGCTGATCGACCCCGATTACATTGATCTGGAATTGGAGCGCGATCCGGACGACCCACGGTTCGATCCCACGCTGGATGATGCTGAAACATTCCGGCATTCCCACAGGGGATGAATGAGCGTGTTTTTTAGTTGTAGCGCTGCCCGAATGGCTAGTGGCAGAATGCGATCAAGCGACATGGACGTCACCCATCTTCACGGCGCCTGCCGTCCCTCAGCGGGCGCGCACATCACTTTCCCCAGAAGCACGCTGCCGGCATCCCAGTAATCAGCCAGGGGGGCGAGGGGCCTAAAGAAGCGGTCGCCGCTGCCGATGCAGGAGATACCTCCCTGCGTTTTCTTTTCCCCGAGTCCTGACATGTTCAACTCCCGCCTGAAACAGGAACTGCGCAGCCTGCGCGAAGAGCTGTCCTCCATCCAGCAGGTTCGCGCCAGCCTCGATGAGGAAATGCTCGCGCTCTGCCTCGACGCCCGTGGTCGCATCGAGTCGGTCAACGCCCATTTCGAAAAGGAAATGCTCTATCGCGCCGACCAATTGTTCGGTCGAGCGCTGCTGGAGCTGATTCCCCAGCATGTGCGTGGCCTGGAGTTCCACCTGCGGCTGAAGACCGCGCTGGAACGTGGTGAGCATCTGGCTGGGGTGGTGCGCCTGTTGCGCGGCGATGGCGAGGAGGCCTGGCTGCGTTGCATCCTGCAGCCGATCCGCGACAGCGCCGGCAAGCTCCAGCGCTTTTCCATCTACGCCAGCAACCTGACCCGCACCATCGAGACTTCCCGCGAGCACGAGAACCTGATCAACGCCTTGCAGCGTTCCACGGCGGTGATCGAGTTCAACCTGGACGGCGAGGTGCTGGCCGCCAACGATAAATTCCTCGACGCCATGGGTTACAGCCTGGAGCAGATCCGTGGCAAGCATCACCGCCTGTTTTGCGAGCCGGTCGAGTACAACTCGTCGCAGTACCAGGCCTTCTGGGACAAGCTGCGTCGCGGCGAATTCGTCGCCGATCGCTTCAAGCGTGTGGATCGCCACGGCCGCACGGTCTGGCTGGAAGCTTCCTACAACCCGATCATCGACGCCCATGACCGCCTCTACAAAGTGGTCAAGTTCGCCACCGTGATCACCGATCAGGTCAACCGCGAAGCGGCCGTGGCCGAGGCCGCCGGCATCGCCCTGGAGACCTCCAGGGGCACCGATGACAGCGCGCAGCGCGGCGCCGCCGTGGTACAGCAGACGGTGGATGTCATGCGTGAGCTGGCCATCCGAATGCAGGAAGCGGTGCAGGGCATCGAAGCGCTGGACCAGCAGTCGCAGGTCATCGGCGCCATCGTCAAGAGCATCAGCGGGATCGCCGACCAGACCAACCTGCTGGCCCTCAACGCCGCCATCGAAGCCGCCCGCGCCGGCGAGCAGGGGCGTGGCTTCGCGGTGGTGGCCGACGAGGTTCGCCAACTGGCTTCGCGCACCAGTTCGGCCACCGTGGAAATCACCAAGGTGGTGGAACAGAACCAGCAACTGGCCGAACGCGCCGTCGCCATGATCGATCGCGGTCGGCAGCAAGCCGAACTGGGCCTTGAGCTGTCCGGCCAGGCTGGCACCGCCATCGTCGAAATCCAGGACGGCGCGCAACGCGTGGTCAACGCCATCGGGCAGTTCTCCAGCCACCTGTCGCGCTGATTCAGCTGAGTCCCCTGGCCCCGGTCGTTCCGGGGTCAGCCATTTCCCCAGGGGCGTGCCCGTCAGGCAGTTGATCCCGATGCACCACGACGAGGCGCATTCATGTCGTGGTGCACCCGGCCTGAGCGCGATCCTGGTGCGCCAGGTTGCATCCATATCCTCAGCGAAGCGCTCTGGGATGAGGCTTTGCAGGCTTTTCTCGCGGCTTGGCACGCTCCTGGCTTTGCGATTGGCGAGTAGAAGCGGTTAGCGCCGAACGAGTTCCTTCGGCGCGGGACATTGCTCTTGCGGCCACCCCGGTCGCACACCCGGTATGCGGGTGCTTGGTCATGGTCTTCGGACCTGGACGAGAGAGATGTCAGTCATGCGCTTCGCCATTGCCCATCCCTTCCACCTGTTCGCCGGTCAGAACCGCGCGGCGGTGTCTCGTCGTTTCCAGCATCCCTCCGGTTCTCTGACGGGTTTCGCGCCATGCACGCGGGGCCCATTCCTGTGCCTTGATTCGGAGATTTTCGCCATGACCAGCTACTCCGCCTTGCGCTCCGCCGCTCGCCGCTTCTCCCGTCAACTGCTGCTCCCGCTCGCTGTGGCGGGCGCCCTTGCCGCGCCGCTGGCCCAGGCCGCCGACAAGGTGGTGCTGCTCACTTCCTGGTATGCCCAGGCCGAGCACGGTGGCTTCTACCAGGCGCTGGCCACCGGCCTGTATGAGGCCGAGGGGCTGGACGTCACCATTCGCATGGGCGGGCCCCAGGTGAACGGCATGCAGCTGCTGCTCAACCGCCAGGCCGATGTGATCGCCAGCTACGACCTGCAGGTACTCAAGAGCGTGGAGGCGGGCATGCCGGTAGTGGCCATTGGTGCGGCCTTCCAGGGCGATCCCCAGGGCATGTTGACCCACGCCGACGTGAAGAGCCTGGATCAGCTCAAGGACAAGACCGTGCTGGTGTCCACCTCCGGGCAGACCACCTGGTGGCCCTGGCTGAAGGCGAAGTACGGCCTTTCCGACGCCCAGGCGCGGCCGTACACCTTCAACCTGCAGCCGTTCTTCGCCAACCCCGCCGCAGCCCAGCAGGCCTACGCCAGTTCCGAGCTGCTGCAGGCCACCAAGGCCGGTATCAAACCCAACTTCTTCCTCTTCGCCGATCACGGCTATCCGCCCTACGGCTCGACGCTGGTGACCCGCCGCGACCTGATCGAGCAGCGCCCGGAGGTCCTCGCGCGCTTCGTCAAGGCGAGCATGGAAGGCTGGCGCAGCTACCTGGCCAACCCGGCACCGGCCAATGCGCTGATCAAGCGCGACAACCCGAACATGAGTGACGAACTGCTGGCCTGGGGTGTGGAGAAACTCAAGGAGTACCGCCTGGTGGAGGGCGGCGATGCGGCGACCTGGGGTATTGGCGTGATGACTGATACCCGCTGGCAGGCCACCCGCGACTTCATGGTGCAGAGCGGCCTGCTCAAGGCCGAGGTGGATGCGAAGGACGCCTACGACCTGCGCTTCGTCCGCGACCTCCACGTACTGCCCGGCGCGCCGGCCCAGACCGCAGTCAATCCCTGACCCCGTGCCTGAAACGAATTCGATGAGGACCTGAACCATGCTGGTTACCCAACAACCTGTATTGCGCCGTTTCTGGTACGCACTGATGCCTGTCGCCCATCTGGACGCCGGCCCCCAGCCCTTCACCCTGCTGGGCGAGCGCCTGGTGCTGTTCCTCGGCAAGGAAGGCCCGGTGGCCCTGGCGGACCGTTGCTGCCACCGCACCGCCCAGTTGTCCAAAGGCTGGGTGGAGGACGGCACCATCGTCTGCGGCTACCACGGCTGGCGTTACGACGGCAGCGGCGCCTGCGTGTGCATCCCGCAGCAGGCCGAAGGCGCGCCGATTCCCGCCGGCGCCCGGACCCAGGCGTTCCACTGCAAGGAGCAGTATGGTTACGTCTGGGTCTGTCTCGGCGAGCCGCTGCAGGACATCCCGCTGTTCGAGGAGGATGGCCTGCCCCAATACCGGCGCATCTTCCAGTTCTACGAGGAGTGGAAGACCAGCCCGCTGCGCTTCATGGAGAACAGCTTCGACAACTCCCACTTTTCCTTCGTGCACCGGGCCAATTTCGGCATGCTCGACCAGCCCAAACCTTCCAGTTATCGCCTGGAGGAAACCGACTGGGGGTTCGAGGCGGAAACCGTCGTGCCGATCAACAACCCGCCGTCCGGGCACCGGGTCACCGGAAGCAGCGCGCCGACCACCACACGCCACCTGTTCAACCGCTGGTACTTGCCCTTCGTGCGGCGCTTCGGTTGTACCTACCCGGACAGCGGCATTCACCACATCATCTACAACTGCGCCACGCCCATCGACGACAAGCGCATCCAGCTGGTGCAGTGGCTCTACCGCAACGACAGCGAGGAGAACTGCAGCACCGGGGAACTGATCGCCTGGGATGCCCCCATCACCCGCGAGGACCAGGACATCCTCGAAGCCACCGACTACGACGCCTGCGTCGATACCCGTCGCCGGGTCGAGTTCCACATGGAGTCGGACAAGCCGGGCCTGATCATGCGCAAGCAGCTCTTCGCGCTCCTGCAGAAGCACGGTGAGGAGGAATGCTTTCGCGCCGAGGGGGTGCCGCTGTGAACGCCGCCATGAACCTGCCGCCGGTGTTGGCGGAAGAGCGCCCGGTCCTGCTCGCCAACCAGGTGGAAAAGGTCTACCCCAATGGCACCCAGGCACTGCAACGCATGAAGCTCGAGATCGGCCGTGGCGAGTTCGTCTCGCTGCTCGGCCCCTCCGGTTGTGGCAAGAGCACGCTGCTGAAGATGTTCGCCGGGCTGGAACAGCCGACCGCCGGCCATGTGCGCTGGTGGGGCAAGGGCCGCCTCGATGACGCGGGCAGCGGTCAGCGCCTGGCCATGGTGTTCCAGGAGGCGACGCTGATGCCCTGGGCGAAGGTGGCCGACAACGTGCGCCTGCCGCTGGACCTGGCCGCCGTACCCAAGGCCGAAAGCGTGCCCCGGGTTCAAGCCGCGCTGGAACTGGTGGGCCTCGGCCGCTTCGGTGGGGTTTACCCGCGGGAGCTGTCCGGTGGCATGCAGATGCGCGCCTCGATTGCCCGTGCGCTGGCCACCGAGCCCAACCTGTTGCTGATGGACGAGCCCTTCGGTGCCCTCGACGAATTCACCCGCAATCGCCTCGACAGCGACCTGCGCCAGCTCTGGGCGAGCCGCGACCTGACGGTGGTGTTCGTCACCCACAGCATCTTCGAGGCGGTGTACCTGTCCTCGCGGGTGGTGGTGATGGGCGCCCGACCCGGCCGCGTGCTGGCGGACGTGGCCATCGACGGTCCACTGGAACGGGACGACGCCTTCCGCACGTCATCCGCTTTCATCGAACAGTGTGCGCACCTGTCGGCGCTGCTGGCCGAGGCGAACGGGGAGGGCGGGCATTGATGGACAACTTTCGTGCATTCCCAGCCCTCTGGGCGATGGCTGGGATGAGGGCGTTTTCCTCCCACACAGGAGCTCAACATGAACACTGAACATCGTCCCTGGCTGACCCACCCCACCGTTCAACGCATCGCCGCACCGGTGCTGGTGGGCATCGTCCTGCTCGGCCTGTGGCAAGTCCTGTGCGTGGCGTTGCAGGTGCCCGCCTACCTGGTGCCGAGTCCGCTGGACATCGGCCGTACCCTGCTGACCGACGGCCCAATGCTGCTGGGGGCGCTCTGGACCACCCTGACCATCACCTTCCTCTCCTTCGCCCTGGCGGTGACCCTGGGCGTGGCGCTGGCCTTTCTCTTCGTGCAGAGCCGGGTGATCGAGGCGAGCCTGTTCCCCTACGCCATCCTGCTGCAGGTCACGCCGGTGGTGGCCATCGCGCCGCTGATCATCATCTGGGTCAGCAACACCACCCTGGCGCTGGTGGTCTGCGCCACCCTGGTGGCCATCTTCCCGGTGATCGCCAATACCGTGCTGGGGCTGCGCAGCGTCAACCCTGGCCTGCTCAACCTGTTCCGCCTGAACCGTGCCGGCCGCTGGCAGACCCTGCTGCGCCTGCGTATCCCCAGCGCGTTGCCGTACTTCTTCGGCGGGCTGCGCATAGCCTCGGGGCTGGCGCTGATCGGCGCGGTAGTGGCGGAGTTCGTCGCCGGCACCGGCGGCACCGGCGCGGGGCTGGCCTACCAGATTCTCCAGGCGGGCTTTCAGATGAACATTCCCCGACTGTTCGCCGCGCTGCTGCTGATTGCCGTCACCGGCGTCGCCCTGTTCTGCCTGATGGCTATGCTGGCACGGGTGTGCCTCGGGCACTGGCACGAAAGCGAGCAGGGCTGAGCCCCGCCTTGCCTGATTCCGGCCGCTGACCTGCGCAGTGGCCCAACCCTGTCTCTCCCGGAGCGGTTGCGGTGATCCGGCTCCTTCACCGCGCCGTTCCGGGGAGCCTTGACGGAGCGTCGTCATGACCGATTCCAAGAGCTGGCTGATCCGCAATGCCAGCGCCATTCTCACCGGCCTTACCGGGGACGCGGCGCGTCACGCCGGGCCGGATATCCGCATCCGCGATGGACGCATCGCCGCCCTTGGCCGGCTCGACCCGCTAGCCGGCGAGTCGCAGATAGACGCCCGTGACTGCGTCGTCTACCCGGCCTGGGTGAATACCCACCATCACCTCTTCCAGTCGTTGCTAAAGGGCGAACCGGAAGGCCTCGACCAGAGCCTCACCGCTTGGCTCGCGACCACGCCCTATCGCTTCCGCGCGGCCTTCGACGAGCACAGCTTCCGCCTTGCCGCACGGATCGGTCTGGTGGAACTGGCCCGTTCCGGCTGCGCCACCGTGGCCGACCATCATTACCTGTACTACCCGGGCATGCCCTTCGACGGCGCGGCCATTCTCTTCGAGGAAGCCGAGTCCCTCGGGCTGCGTTTCGTGCTCTGCCGGGGTGGTGCCACCCAGGCCCGTCAGCTGGAAGCGGACCTGCCTCAGGCGCTGCGACCGGAAACCCTGGACGCCTTTCTGGCCGACCTGGAACGGCTCACCGCCCGCTATCACGACCCGGCCGGCGATGCCCACCGCCGCGTGGTGGCCGCGCCCACCACCACCCTGCACTCCACCACGGCGCAGGAGCTGCGGGAGATTGCCGCGCTGGCGCGTCGGCTGGGCCTTCGCCTGCACAGTCACCTTTCGGAAACCGTGGACTACCTGGATGCCGCGCGGGCCAAGTTCGGCATGACGCCGGTGCAGTTCTGCGCCGAACAGGACTGGCTCGGCCCGGACGTCTGGTTCGCCCATCTGGTGAAGTTGCTGCCCGAAGAAATCCGTCTGCTGGGGGACAGCGGCAGCGGCATCGCCCACTGCCCGCAGAGTAATGGACGCCTGGGCAGTGGCATCGCCGATCTGCCGGCGCTGGAGGCGGCCGGGGTGGCGGTGTCCATCGGCGTTGATGGTGCTGCCTCCAACGAGGCCGCCGACATGCTTTCGGAAACCCACGCCGCCTGGCTGTTGCAGCGGGCGCGCAAGGGTGAGCGGGCACGGCCGCGCTACGCGGGTGGCACCTTCGAGGGGGGCGCCGACGCGGCGTCCATCGAAGACGTGCTGCGTTGGGGGACGGCGGGCGGCGCCAAGGTCCTTGGCCTTGACCAGCTCGGCACCCTGGCGGTCGGGCAGGCGGCTGACCTGGCCATCTATGCCCTCGACGACCCGCGCTACTTCGGCCTGCACGATCCAGCCATCGGCCCCATCGCCTGTGGCGGCCGTGCCCGGCTTCGCGCCTTGCTGGTCGGCGGCGAACGGGTGGTGGACGACGACCGGATTCCCGGCCTCGACCTCGCTGAGCTGGGCCGCGAAGCCGCCCGCGCAGTCGTGGGCCTGCAGCAACGCGCGGGGGTACGGGCATGAGCTGGCTGAACATGCGCGTGCGCAGCCTGCGGGAAGAGGCCGCTGGCATCCTCGGTATCGAGCTGCGGCCAGCCGAGGATGTTCCCCTGGCGTGGCACTGGGAGCCCGGTGCCCATGTGGATATCCGCCTGGAAAGCGGGCTGGTGCGCCAGTACTCGCTGACCAACCTGGCCGGCGAAGGCTGTGTGCGCCTGGCGGTGAAGCAGGAGGAAACCTCCCGTGGCGGCTCCCGCTGGCTGCACGAGCGGTTGCGCATCGGCTCGCGGCTGGAGGTCGGCGCACCGCGCAATATGTTCCCGTTGCGGGACGGGCAGGGTGAAGTGCTGCTGGTGGCGGCGGGGATCGGCATCACACCCCTGCTGGCCATGTATCGCCAGTGCCGCCGCGATGCGCGCCCGGCGCGCCTTCTGTATTTCACCCGCAGTCCCGCCCACGCCGCATTCGCCGATGAGCTGGCGGGCGACGCGTCGGCCAGGCTGGTTCATGGCCTGGACGGTGCCGGGGTCATGGCGCGACTGCGGGCCGAACTGCCTGCCTGGCGGCCTGGCGCGACGCTGTACACCTGCGGGCCGGCACCCTTCATGGCGACGGTGCTGGAGCAGGCTGAAGCGACGGGCTGGCCGGCGGAGGCCCTGTTCCAGGAGCATTTCCAGGCGCCGTCCGGCGAGGTCGTCACCCCGTCCGCAGGGTTGGAACTGGTGCTGGCGCGCAGTGGTCGTTCGGTGCAGGTGGGGGAGGGCGAAACCCTGGTGGATGCCGCTGCACGTGCGGGTGTCGCCATTCCCACCTCATGCGGGATGGGCATGTGCGGTTGCTGCCTGACCCGCGTGCTTGCTGGCACGCCGGAGCACCGCGACCAGTTCCTGTCCGACGCCGAACGGGACAGTGGCGAATGGCTGTTGCCTTGCGTGTCGGGTTGCCGGAGCGGGCGGCTGGAGCTGGACTGCTAGCGATTGCGGTAACGCCGCGCGCATAACGGAACCGGGGGCATTGCGCCCCCGGCCTGCTTAGAAGTGCGCTTTCAGCAGCAGGCTGATGGCGCTCTGGTCCGTGGGGAAACCACGGCTGTCCTCGATGCCGTATTTGTCGGACCAGAAGTCGTACTCGATGCCCGCGTAGAAGGTCTTGGCGCCATGGCCCAGAGCCTTGCCCAGGTCGTACTTGATCTGCGGATTGAAGTGGAAGCTGCGGGCGACATAGTCGGACTTGCCCTTGGTGCCCACGTCGTTGACGTACCACTCCAGGTAACCATCGAAGAGGATGTCGGAACGGCCCACCGGAATGGTCATGGCCCAGGTGGGGTTGATCTGCCACTGGCCCGAGGCCTTGCCGGTGATGCCGTCGGGTTTGCGGTAGTAGGTGTTCAGCGAGAAGCGGTCGAAGCCGGGAATGTCCAGGTCCAGCGCCGGCCCCAGCAGGTACTTGCGGTTGCGGTCCTTGCCGCGCTCGTAGGTGGCGGCGATGAGCACGTCCTTGATCGGGCCGTAGGCGAGGCGCGTGTCGCTGATCTTGCCCAGGGACAGGCGCGGTGAGAACTCGCCGTAGTAGCTGTGGCCGTCGCTGCCGTGGACGCCGTTGAACCACTTGTTGTCGACGAAGAGGAAGACATCGCCCCAGCTCCAGCCGCTGGCGTGCTCGAAGGTGATGGTCTGCTGGGTCTTGCCGGCGCCGTTGCCGTCCACCTTGTAGTCGGTGCCGTAGAGGTAGCTCAGGCTACTGTCGCTCCACAGCAGCGGCCCGGCCTGGGCGGCCAGGGGCGTGGCGCCGAGGGCGAGAACCAGGGTGGGGATGCTGGCGCGCGAGGCGATGCGATGCTTCATCGGATGTTCCCTTGCTTGTAGTCATTGAGGTGACCGGCAAGGGCTGCCATCTGGACATGCCTCTCCCACCCCGGCCAATACCGGGGCGGACACCCTTGCCGGGTGTGCGGCCTGAGCCGCAAGAGCAATGTCCCGCGCGGAATCCTCCGACCCGCGCTGACCGCTTCTACTCGGGATGACTCATAGCAAGGAGCAGGCCATGGTCCGCAAAACCGCGCTCCAGAGGTTGTGGACTGTTGTTGTGGTCGATTGCATACAGGAATGGATGCGCTTCTTGCACCAACCTGGATACGTGAGGTGCGGTCAGGATCCGGAATGAGGCGTGCTGGGCGCCCGCTGGTATCCGGGAGCCGAAGGCAGGTGCGGACGCCACGGCCAGCATCGAGCTGGCACGGCTGGGCACCGAGTTGCAGTGGCAGGTCGGGCGTTTCTGCGTGTCATGCGCTGGCAGTCCATAAAGAAAGCCCCTGGGGATTGCCGATCCCCAGGGGCTTTTTCGTCGGTCGTGACCGCGCTCGATGCTGGCCCGGCCGCGTATGGGACGGACTAGACGTTCGCCTCGAGCGCCGGTTGCTGTTCCATCAGTGACCAGGCGCCT
This sequence comes from Pseudomonas sp. D(2018), assembly GCF_005502555.1. Lineage (NCBI taxonomy): Bacteria > Pseudomonadati > Pseudomonadota > Gammaproteobacteria > Pseudomonadales > Pseudomonadaceae > Pseudomonas > Pseudomonas sp. D(2018). The sequence goes on along the minus strand of NZ_SCOK01000076.1, from coordinate 4,927 downwards.
TGACCGTCCAGCTCCAGGCGGTGGGTATGGAAAAGCGACAGGGTGCTGCGGTGGCCAATGCTGACCAGCATGGCATCGCGCATTTCGTTGCGCAGCAGCGAGTAGAGGGCATGCTCCAGGCCTTCGTCCATGGCCGAGGTGGATTCGTCGAGGAAGACGATCTGCGGCCGGTTGAACAGTACCCGGGCGAAGGCCAGACGCTGCTGCTCGCCGACGGAGAGTATGCGCGTCCAGTCCTGGCTGAGGTCGAGCCGGTCGGCCAGGTGGGCGAGGTTCACCTGGCGCAGTGCCTGTTTGAGGCGCTCCTCGTCCTCCGGGGCGCTGGTGGCCGGATAGGCGATCGCCGTGCGCAGGTCCCCCAGCGGCAGGTAGGGGCGCTGCGAAAGGAACAGGGCCTGGTTGCCGCCGGGGCGTCGTACCGCCCCCTCGGCGTAAGGCCAGAGCCCGGCCAGCGCGCGCAGCAGGGTGGTCTTGCCGCTGCCCGATGGCCCCTTGATCAGCAGTGCCTGGCCGGGCGCGAGGCTCAGGTTCAGGTCGGCCAGCAGCCGAAAGCCGTCAGGGCGCAGCACCTGCATGCCTTCGATTTCCAGCACCTTGGCCTGTTCGTGCGTGGTGACGCGGGGCAGGGTGCGTGCCCGCTGGTTGGCATCGAGGAAGCCGGTGAGACGGTCGAGGGTGGCGCGGTATTGGGCGAAGGCGTCGTAGGAGGTCCGGAAGAACGACAGCGAGTCCTGCACCTGGCCGAAGGCCTGGGAGGTCTGCATCACGTCGCCCAGCTTGATGGCGCCACTGAAGAAACGCGGGGCTTGCAGGATGAAGGGGAAAACCACCGCCACCTGGCTGATGGCAAGGTTGAAACCGTCGAATTTCAGGCTTCGGTACACCAGCGCCCAGACGTTGCTGATCAGCGCGGAGAAGCGGCCCAGCAGCGTGTGCCGCTCGATGTCGTTGCCCTGGTAGAACGCCACGTTCTCGGCGTATTCGCGCAGGCGCATCAGCGCGTAACGGAAGTTCGCGGTGAGTTTTTCGTTCAGGAAGTTCAGGCGGATCAGCGGGCGGCCGAGGCGGAAGGCGATCCAGGTGGCGATGATCACGTAGATGTAAACGGCGAAGACCATCGCCCGGGGAATCTCCACGCCGCCGACTTCCAGGGGCGCGGAAAGGCCCCAGAGGATGCCGGTGAAGGCCACCAGCGACACCAGTGCGCTGACGGCACCGAGCGCGAGGGACACCGAGCCGGTGACGAAGGAGTTCACGTCCAGTTCGATACGCTGGTCGGGGTTGTCCACCGGCTCGGCGAGGAACTGGCCACGGTAGTAGGCATCGCCCTTCATCCAGTCAGCGGTCATCCGGTCGTTGAGCCATACCCGCCAACGGATGCTGAAGGCCTGGGTCACGTAGTAGTTGAACAGCGCGCGCAGCACATGGATGGTGGCGAGGATCGAGAACACCCCGAGGAAGTACCAGAAAGCCTTCTGGTCCAGCCCCTGCAGGGCGCTGTAGAAGCCGTTGTACCAGAACGAGAACAGCACGTTCATGCGCACCGAGAACAGCGTCAGGACCAGCAGCACGATGAACACCAGCAGAGGGCGCCAGCTGTGTTTCGGGCTGAGGTAGGGGCCGGCGATCTGCCAGAACTGGCTACCCCAGCGGGTGAAGCGTACCGCCAGAGTTCCCGCGGCAGCGAACGCGGCAATGGTGATCAGGGAGGCGACTGCCAGCCAGCTCAGGCTTTCCTGCAGGGCCTGGTTCCAATCCATTTCCATGGTGGTTACCCGTGGTTTTCAGGGAGAGATGAGGGGGATTGCTCTGCCGAACGGGCCGGGGGCCCAGCAGCGGTGAGCGATAGTAGCACCGTGCGGGTACGCCGAACCCCCTACGCGGGCAGGGTTCGCCCGGCTCATTTCGCCAGACGCTGTAGGTCTCAGACCTTCGCGGCGTGGGGACTCTTGAAGACGAACACCAGTTCGTCGGCCAGGGCACGGGCCTCGCGGGTGATCAGCTCCTGGTCGCGGTAGACCAGCGAGATATTCAGCGGCGGCACCTGCTCCTGCAGGTCGAGCACGTCCAGTTCCTGGCCGAGCTTCTGCACGTATTCCAGCACGCGCAGCGGCCAGTAGCTGATGACGTCGGTGTTGCGTGCCAGCTCGCAGAACATCACGCCCGAAGAGCACTCGATCACGCGCTCGGGCAGGGGGACCTGAAACTCCTCGAACATCAGGCCGACGCGGGACTTGTCCAGCGAGTCCTGCAGCAGCCATTGCTGCTCACGCAGCTCGGCCAGCGAGTGGGCGTCGCGCAGGGGGTGTCCCTTGCGCACCGCGAGGGCCGTGGGTTGCACGTAAAGCTCGGTCCAATGGAAACCATCGCTGTAGCGGCTGGCCGGCTGGGAGCAGAGCGCCAGGTCCAGTTGGCCCTCGCGCCGCCATGCTCGCCAGCCACACCCACGGCGAACGCAGCGTCGAAGTCATCGCCCAGGCCTGCGAAGGTATCGATGCCGTCATGCGCCGCCTGGCCGACATAGACGAAATGAACCAGTCCGTCGCCGCCGCCACCGAACAGCAACGCGCGGTGGTCGAATCCATCAGCCGTGAAGTGGGCGAGATATCCACACTCAACCAGCAGGTCCAGGCCAGCCAGCGACAGGCACTGGTGGTGTGCGAAAGCCTGGATGGACGCTCGGGCGAGCTGCGCCGGCTGGTGGATAGCTTCCGCATCGAGCGGGGATGAGTCGCGGCTCCTCCCGCCCCATCCTGCAGGCGCCTGGAGCGGTTAGTAGGATGGGTAGAGCTTGCGAAACCCATCGCCCATGGCTCCCGCACGGGGTTCGCTCCCCTGCGGAACGCCGCCCGACCCATCCCACGGCCGCCTGGGGCCGGCCTTCTCAGGACAGTGCCTTTCGCTCCGGCACCGGCCCCTGGATGCGCGGCATGTCCTCGTAGCGAATCCACAGCGAGCCTTGCCACTCCATCAGGTTCAACTCCTGCCCCTGCCAGTGCATTAACCGTCGGCGCGGTTGCTGGCCGGGGGCGTCCTGCCGGCCCAGGGCGGGCACCACTTCTTCGCTGATCCAGCTGCGCAGGCTCCGATGTTCGGGGTGGTAGTAGTACACCAGCAGTAACTGGTGCATGCCGCTCTCGTTCACCAACTGTTCCTCGCTGAAGGTGCCGTCCTCCAGCCGCAGCACCTCGGTGCGCAACTGATTCGGGTCTAGCTTCAGCGAGAGGTCGATATCCGGCCGGAAACTGGCCAGCTTCGCCAGATCGCGACACAGGAACCAGGCGCGATCATCGATCAACAGCGCGCGCAGCGGCAGGCGGTAGCGGCGAAAGGTAGTGGGCGTGCGGTAGTCAGTCACGGCGCACCTCCGGGCAGAGGGGCAGGGCAGGGGAGAGATGCAGATGCGTGGAAGAGGCTCTCATGTTCTAACTCCATGTTCGGAACTGAGTAGCCGCCACCGGGGGGGGGTGGCGGACCGTGCAGGGCTAGAACCCCGGCCGAGAAGCCAAAGCCGGATGGGCAAAGCCCACCCTGCACGGTCCGCCATAGACTGCCGGGATGCGATGAGCTGGCGAGCAGCGCACCGATCCTGCTTATGGCGTGTTTGACTTCTCGGTGTATCAACGGGGGTTCTAATCCCGGCTGCGACCAGAGCCGCAACGGAGCGTGACGCTATAGATCTGGCTTGTAGGACCGCAAGCCGGTTGCCGGGTAGGCTTTTTCCTGCCGGCTGGGGCAGTTAGTCGTAGTCAAAAGGCTAGACTGGGCGGATGCTCGTGGGTGGCGCGCCTGATATCCAGCGAAGCGCCACCCCAGGGACGCAAGCGGATGGAGCTTACGTAATGCCGGTTATCGAACCACTGCTCCTCAGTACCGTACGCATCTGCACCTATGCAGGGTCACGCCAACTGACCAACGCCAGCGGCTTCTTCTTTGCCCGGGACGAGCGCCTTTTCCTGGTCACCAGTCGGCACGTGCTGGTGGATACGCCGAGCCGGCACTTCCCCGATCGCCTCGAAATCGAACTACACACCGACCGCCACAACATGGCGTGCTCGTGCGACTTCTCCATGCCGCTGTATCGCGACGGCAAAAGCCTGTGGCGCCAAGGCGGGGATGCTGCAGGTAGCGTGGATGTCGCGCTGCTCGAAATCGAGCGCTCCGCCTTGCCGAAGACAGCCGCCTACCACGCGTTCACACCCGAGCACCTGCAATCCCCTAGCGACCTGATCGAGGCGGGCACCGGACTGCTGGTAGTGGGCTTTCCCCTCGGCTTCCACGACAGCCTGCACCACATGCCGGTGGTGCGACATGCCATCGTCGCCTCATCGTTCGGCCTGCGCTTCCAGGGGCAAGGCTACTTCCTCACCGACGCCCGTACCCACCGAGGCACCAGCGGCGCCCCCGTGGTGATGCGCGCCCCGGAAGAGAACCAGAACCTTGGTGACCTGCCCTGGATGCTGCTTGGCGTCCACTCCGCCCGCCTCGACATGGGCAGCCGCGACTTGGTGCAGGACGAAGCACTGGGACTCAACTGCACCTGGTACGCCGACATTCTCATGACGTTGAGTGAGAGCTGAGGATCGATTGTCCACCTTGCTCTCTGAACGGAAGCGTTGGCTGGCCGCGCGAGTGCCCCTCTATATAGAGAAAAGGGATGATGGAAAAACCTTTCAATTAAGTATTGACGGCAGAATCTGCATCCCTATAATGCGCACCTCTTCCGGCGCAGTTGCCAAGCAAAACTCCTTGTAGATCAATGAGTTAAGTGGTTGGTGAGGGTGCTGGGAGGTTCCGCTTCGCAAGGTTCGCCGCTGGCGAATGAAGTTGGAAAGGAGGTGTTGACAGCGTGATTGAGCGCTGTAGAATGCGCCTCCCGCTGACGAGAAGAGAGATCGGATCGAAGGCGCAAGCGGTTGAGTAGAAA
>NZ_SCOK01000075.1:0-18879 GCF_005502555.1 Pseudomonas sp. D(2018) | reverse complement strand
ACAACACCCACCGGCTGCACTCCACCCTCGGCTATCGATCGCCAGCCGACTACGAGAAGGCCACTACCTGAAATCCCTTATCCCGGTGTCCACCAAAACTTGACCACTACAGACATAGCCAATGAATTCGCCCCCCACACGACAGCCCCTCACGCCACGCTTTCGAACCCCTGCAGCACATTGATCGCGTTAATGCCGATCTCCTCCACCGCATAGCCCCCTTCCATAACAAACAGCGTCTGCAGGCCGAGCTTGCCGATGATTTCGCCCATGCGCAGGTAATCCGGGCTGTCCAGCTTGAATTGCGAGATGGGGTCTTCCTTGAAGGTATCCACGCCCAGCGATACCACCAGCGCGTCCGGCGCGTATTCGGCGATCTGCCGGCAGGCGTCGGCAAGAGCCAGGCTCCATGTCGACCAATCGATTCCCGAGGCCAGTGGGTAGTTGAAGTTGAAGCCCTCACCCGCGCCCACGCCTTTCTCGTCCGCGAAGCCCAGGAAGTAGGGGTACTCGAAGCGCGGATCGCCGTGGATGGAGGTGAAGAGCACGTCGGCGCGGTCGTAGAAGATGTCCTGGGTGCCGTTGCCGTGGTGGTAGTCCACATCCAGCACAGCAACCCGCTTCGCTCCGGCATCCAGCATGGCCTGCACGGCGATGGCCGCGTTGTTCAGGTAGCAGTAGCCGCCCATGTAGTCGGCGGCGGCGTGGTGGCCCGGCGGGCGGCACAGGGAGAAGATGCCGCGGGCGCCCTTGCGCAGCTCCGCCTGGCCGCTGAGCGCAACGTTGGCCGAGCTGGTGATGGCCTGCCAGGTGCCGGCGGTGATGGGGGCACCAGCGTCAAAGGAGTAGTAGCCCAGGCGACCGTCGATATCGGTGGGTTCTACCTGCCGAAGGCGCCGGGTCGGCCAGGCGATCGGCAGCATGTCATGACTACGGCCCTTGGCCTGCCAGTCGCCCCAGGCGTTCTTCAGAAAATTGACGAAGCCTTCACTGTGCACGCGCAGGATGGGCGATAGACCGAAGTCGGTCGGCGCCTGGATGGCGCCCAGGTTCACCGCCTTGGCGCGGTCCAGCACCATGTCGGCGCGGCTCGGCTTCTCGAAGCAGGGGGTGAACTGGCCACCGATCAGCTCGTGCTTGCCGTGGTGCAGGTGGTGGTCGTCGGAATAGATCGTCAGCATCAGCGTCTCCTTTCGGCTAGCGGGTCGTCGGGTTCATTCGTGTTCGGAAAACTGCACCTGCGGCGCCTTGCGGCGGAAGCCGCCCGTCTGCACGGCGAGGTAGACAAGGCCAATGGCGAACCAGCCGAGGCCGATGGCCAGGGTCAGCCCCGACAGGCTGGTCCAGAGCCAGGCGATCAGCGCGAAGCCGATCAGCGGGACGAGCCCGTAGCGCAGCCAGTCGCCCGGCTGGCGCGGGCGGCCGTCGAACAGGTGGGTGCGGATCACCGCCAGGTTCACGGCGGAGAAGGCCACCAGGGCGCCGAAACTGATCATCGAGGCCAGGGTGGCGAGGTCGATCACCACGGCCAGCAGCGATACCAGCGACACGATCAGGATAGCCACGGTCGGGGTGTGGAAGCGCTCCGACAGGGTTCCGAACAGGCGACGCGGCAGGATGCCGTCGCGGCCCATGCTATAGAGGATGCGCGAAACCGACGCCTGGGAAGCCAGCGCCGAACCGGCAGCGCCAGCGACGTAGGTGGCGGTGAAGAAGGCGGCGAGGAACTGGCCACCAGCCTGCAGCATCACTTCGTTGGCGGCGGCATCCACATCCTTGAAGCTGCTGCCGGGGAACACCAGTTGCGCCATCAGCGACAGCACGAAGAACAGCACGCCGGCGCTGAGGGTGGTGATGATGATCGCGCGCGGGATGTCGCGCTTGGGGTCGCGGGCTTCCTCGGCCAGGGTCGAAACCGCATCGAAGCCGAGGAACGACAGGCAAAGCACCGCTGCGCCGGCCATCAACGGCGCCAGTCCGGGTTGGCTGCCGTCGCCGACGAAGGGCGCGGTGAAGTCGATGGGGGCGCCGAACAGGCTCTTGCCAGCCATGGCGAGGAACACCAGGACGAAGATCACCTGGGCGGCCACGATCAGGTTGCTCATGCCCGACACTGAGCTGATGCCGAGGACGTTCAGCACGGTCACCAGGCCGATGGCGCTGACCACGAAGACCCAGGCGGGCACCTCGGGGAAGGCGATATTGAGGAAGAGGCCGATCACCAGGTAGTTGATCATCGGCAGGAACAGGTAATCGAGCAGGAGCGACCAGCCGGCCAGGAAGCCCGCGCAGGGGCCGAAGCTCAGGCTGGTGTAGGAGTAGGCAGAGCCGGCGATGGGGTAGCGACGGACCATGAAACTGTAGGACAGGGCGGTGAAGATCATCGCCAGCAGGGTCACCACGTAGGCCAGGGCGGTGCGCCCGCCTGTCATTTCGGTGACCACGCCGTAGGTGGTGAAGATGGTCAGCGGCACCATGTAGACCAGGCCGAAGAACACCAAGGCGGGTAACCCGAGTATCCGGCGCAGGGCCGTGCCCTGGGCGCTGTGGGTAAATTCGTTGGGCAGGCTGCCGCTGTTGTCGAGGCGGGCGGACGGGCTGGACATTGTTTTCTCTCCGATTTACTGCGCGCCGCAGGGCGGCGCCTGGTTCGCAAGGCGAGCCATCCAGGCACGTGCTAGGCCGGGTCCGTTGCGCATCCGGCTGTGCGCGGGCAGTCAGTAAGGGTGGAGTTGGACGAAAGGTGGAGGGGCGGTGTGAAGCGCATGTGCACGGGACATTTGGGTATCTCTCTAGCCGTTGTTCTTGTTGGATCGGCACCCGCCTGTGGGGCACCTGCTAGCTGCATGCGCTTCGATTCTGTCAGCGGGGGGAGCGGGGTAGAACCCCGCAAAGGGTCAGAATGGGATCGAAATGGCCAACATGGTTGGCCGGTTGATTCAGTTGAGTAGGATGGGTGGAGCCTGCGATACCCATCACCATCGTCGATGGGTATCGCTTCGCTCCACGCCATCCTACGGGCTATGGCTGGCGACTTATTTCTTCAGCTTGGTCCACACCTTGCTGCGCAGGCTCAGGGCCTTGGGCGAGCAGAGCTTGAAGGTCCGCAGGCGGTCCAGCTTGTCCTGCGGGGTGTTGATGGCCGGGTCGTCGAACAGCTCTTTCTCCATGAACTTGTCCGAGCCGTCGATGGCGTTGTTGTACTTGGCGAAGTTGGAAGCGGCGGCGATGTTTTCCGGCAGCATCATCCAGTTGATGAAGGCGTGGGCTTCCTCGACGTTCACGGCCTCCTTGGGAATCACGAAGTTGTCGATGAAGACGTGGATGCCTTCCTTCGGATAGACGTAGACCAGGCTGTCGCGCTGGGCGTGGGCACGGTGGAAGGCGCCGTTCCACTGCATGTGCATCGCCACTTCGCCGGCCGCCATGCGCTCGATGGTGCCGTCGCTGTTGTACATGGCCAGCAACGGCTTCTGTGCCAGCAGCAGGTCCTGGATCTTCTTCGCGTCCTTCGGGTCCTCGGTGCACTGATCGATGGACAGGTAATGGGACGCGGCGATGTAAAGGTCTTCGATGGAGTTCAGCGCCACGACCTTGCCCTTCAGCTCGGCCGGCGGTTCGAAGAAAGGCTTCCAGCTCTCGTCGAGCTTGCCGCCCGGCACCTGCTTGCTGTCATAGCTGTAGCCGGTGGTGCCCCAGAGGTACGGCACGCTGTAGTCGTGGCCGGGGTCGAAGTCGAGGGTCTGGAAGTTGGTCTTGAGGTTTTTCAGGTTGGGCAGCTTGCTCTTGTCGAGTTTCTGCAGCAGTCCGTCGCCGGCCATGATCTGGATGAAGCTGTCCGAGGGCACCACCACGTCGTAGGCGCCGCCCCCGGCCTTGAGCTTGGCCAGCAGGGTTTCGTTGCTGTCGTAGGCGTCCAGGGTGGCCTTGATGCCGGTGTCCTTCTCGAACTTCTTCAGCAGCTCCGGCGGAAAGTAGTCCGACCAGTTGGCAAAGTGCAGGGTCCCTGCGGCCTGGGCGGAACCGGTCAGGCCGGTGGCGAGCAGTACAGCGAGTGCAAGCGGGGTACGGCGGGTCATGGTCAAGCTCCTTGCTGGTCGAAAGCGGGTCAGCGCTTGCGCTGCCCGACGTAGTAGGACAATGCAACGAAAGCTATGGAAATCACGAGAATGATCGAGGATATCGCGTTGATCTTCGGCGAAATACCCATCCTGATCGAGCTGAAGATGTACACCGGCAGAGTCGTGGCGCCGGCTCCGGCAACGAAGTAGGTGATGACGAAGTCGTCCATCGAGATGATGAAGGCCAGCATGGCGCCGGAAAGGATGCCCGGCATCAGCAGCGGGAAGGTCACCTTCCAGAAGGCTTTCCAGGGCGACGCGTAGAGGTCGGCGGCGGCTTCGGCCAGGCGCGGGTCCATGCCCTCCAGGCGGGCACGGATCGGCAGGTAGGCGAAGGGGATGCAGAACACCACGTGGGCGATGAGGATGGTGAAGAGCGAGAGCTTCAGGCCGATGAAGGCGAAGAACATCAGCGTGGCGACGGCTGTGACGATTTCCGGCACCAGCAGCGGCAGGCCGAGTACGCCGCTCATCAGCGTCTGCCCACGGAAAGCGCGGCCGCGCATGCCGAGGGCGGCGAGGGTGGCCAGGGACGTGGCGATCAGCGTGGCGAAGGTGGCGACGATCAGCGAGTTCTTCGCTGCCCGGACGATTTCCGGATCGTTGGCCACCACCGAGTACCACTTCAGGCTGAAGCTTTCCCAGATGGTCGCCGACTGCCCGCTGTTGAAGCTGAGCGCCACCAGCACCAGGATCGGCACGTAGAGGAAGGCGAAGAACAGCCAGGCGGTGGGGCGTACGCCGGCGAAGCGCCAGAGCGGATTGCGCATGTTCATGGATGGCCTCCGGCGGCCTGCTTGAAGCGCAGGCTGTAAAACAGCATCGCCAGCAGCACGAAGCCCAGCAGGGCGAAGGACAGCGCCGCGCCCAGCGGCCAGTTGTGGGAGGCGCCGAACTGCAGCTGGATCAGGTTGCCGATCATCAGCGACTTACCGCCCCCGAGCAGCTCGGGAATGATGTAGTTGCCGAGCGAGGGGATGAACACCAGGATCGCGCCGGCGACTATGCCGGGCATGGCCAGCGGCACGATGACCCGGCGCAGGGCCTGGAAGCGGTTGGCGCCGAGGTCGAAGGCTGCTTCCACCAAGCGCCAGTCAAGCTTTTCAAGGCTGGTGTAGATGGGCAGCACCATGAAGGGCAGGAAGGTGTAGAGCAGGCCGATCACCACGGCCACGTCGGTGTAGAGCAGGCCCAGGGCGCCGTCGGATAGGCCGAAGACACCCAGTCCGCTGTCCACCAGGCCTCCGTTGCGCAGCAGCAGGATCCACGCATAGACCCGCACCAGCAGGTTGGTCCAGAAGGGCACGGTGACCAGGAACAGCAGCAGGTTGCGCTTGCGCTCGCTCTGCAGCGCCAGGTAGAGCGCAGTGGGGAAGCCGATCAGCAGGCAGCCTGCGGTTGTCAGGACCGAGAGCCAGAATGAGCGCTGGAAGATCTGCAGGTAGTCGGTGTTGAACACCAGGCTGTCGTCCAGGTCGCGCTCGTAGAGGAAGTTGACGTAGGCCTCCAGCGAGTACTGGTCCCACTTCACGCCACCGTAGTCGCCCGGCACAAGGATCGATACCAGGAACATGATCCCCAGCGGCAGCACCAGGAACACCAGCAGGGCGAGCATGGCCGGGCTGGTCAGCAACAAGCGCCGGCGCAACTGACGGCGTTCGGCCTGGGCGCGCAGGGTGCTCATTCGACCAGCACCCGGATGGCTTCGCTGGGCACCTGTACCCGCACCTTCTCGCCGCCGGAATAGGCATTCAGTGCGCCGTTGCGGTTCTGCTGGCGGACGCGGAAGCCGCTCTGCCCGGCAATGTTGAGGTGGTAGACGGTGTCGGTGCCGACATACACGACGTTCTCGATCTCGCCCGCCAGGTTGCCCTGCTCGTCCAGGCAAGTGCGTTCCGGGCGGATCGCCAGGGTCACGGCGCCACGGCGCGGGCTGAAGGCGCTGAGCAACTGACCGTCGGGCAACAGCACGCCGCGCTCCAGGGCTTCGCCTTCGAGGAAGTTGGTTTCGCCGATGAAGTCCGCAACCGTGCGGTTTAGCGGTGCTTCGTAGATTTCCGACGGGGTGCCGACCTGGAGGATGCACCCCTTGCTCATCACCGCGATGCGGTCGGACATGGTCAGGGCTTCTTCCTGGTCATGGGTGACGAAGATGAAGGTGATGCCCGTTTCATGCTGCAGGCGCTTGAGCTCGATCTGCATGTCCTTGCGCAGCTTCTGGTCCAGCGCTGAGAGCGATTCGTCAAGCAGCAGCACCTTGGGCTTGTTGGCCAGTGCGCGGGCCAGTGCAATGCGCTGCTGCTGGCCGCCGGAAAGCTGGTCGGCGCGGCGCTTGCCCACATCCGGCAGCTTCACCAGTTCCAGCATGCGCTGCACCGTCTGCTCGACCTCGTCGCGACCCAGGCCACGCATCTCCAGGCCGAAGGCGATGTTCTGCGCCACCGTCATGTGCGGGAACAGGGCGTAGCTCTGGAAGACGGTGTTGACCGGACGGCGGAACGGCGGGAGGCCCTGCATCGGTTCGCCGTAGAGGCGGATGGCGCCGGAACTGGGTTGCTCGAAGCCCGCGATGAGCCGCAAGAGGGTGGTCTTGCCGCAGCCGGACGGGCCGAGGAGGGTGAAGAACTCGTTGGCGCGGATTTCCAGGGAAACATCGTCGAGGGCCTTCACGCCCTGCCCCGGATCACCGAACTCCATGCACACACGTTCGACGCTGATCGCGCTAGTCATGTTGATCACAAGCTCTAAGGGTTTGTTCTTATTGGGCTTTTCTTTTTCTGCTGGTGAAGCGGCCCTTGTTTGTCCCGATTCTGTCAGCAGCTCCGCTCCGAGAAGAACGATAGATCAGGTCAAAAGGAGATATTTTCGGCCAAGTTGCAGGCTGTGATGGACGTCGCTCTTGGCATATATCTGTAGGGGCGATTTCAATCGCCAAGCAGGCCGAAGGTCTGCCCTGCAGGGTCAGCCGGGACAGCTGCGCTGTCCTTGGTGAGTGAATTCGCTATGTCTGCATGACGAGTTGCAAGCAGCTGCATTGCCCGTAGGAGCTGGCTTGCCAGCGAATGGCCCGGTTTCGCTGGCAAGCCAGCTCCTACAAGGCTCTCGGCCCGCTGGCAAATCTCTCGCAACAGCTAACGCAGACATAGCTAATGAATTCGGCCCTACAAGATGAGTGGGCCTAGCGCCGATACAGGCTCGGCGTCTGCCCGCTCCAGCGCTGGAAGGCATGGCGGAAGCTCGCGGTTTCGCTGTAGCCGAGTTGCTCGGCGATCAGGTAGATCGGCAGGTCGGTCTGCACCAGCAGTTGGCGCGCCTTGTCGTAGCGTACTTCGTCCAGCAGGCGCTGGAAGCTGGTGTTCAGCTGCTGTAGGTGGCGTCGCAGGGTGCGTTCAGAGCGGTGCAACTGGCGCGCCACGCTATCCAGGTCGCAGGCTTCACGCAGATTGCCGGCCAGGTGTTGGCGAATCTGGTCGAGCACGTCGTGGCGGCTGTTGAGCTGAGCGTTCAGTTTCAGGCACTGCTGCATGCCGTAGTGGCAGGTCACCGGGTCACTCAGTGGCAAGGTCCGATCCAGCAGGACCGCGTCGAAACACAGGGCATTGCGAGAGGCGCCGAACTCTATCGGGCAGCCGAGCATTTTTTCGTAGCTCGCGGCGTGCAGGGGCGGTCGATAGGCCAGGCAGACCCGCGTCGGATGGATGCCTTCGCCAAGCAGGTCCTGCACTACGGTGAGGAGCGAGGTCAGGCAGAGTTCGCTGTTGAACACCGTCAGCTCTGGCGCGTAGCGATAGCCGCTGGCCGCCAGGCATGCCTCGTCGCCGTCCACGTCCAGGCTCAGCTTGAAGTAGGTGCCCAGCAGCGCTGGATGGCCGAGCGCCAGGGTGAGGGCGTCGCGCAGCGTGCGGCTGGCGAGCATGGTGTAGCCAAGCATGCCGTAGGCCGAAACATGCATGCGCAGGCCGAGGGACAAGCCCAGCGCCGGGTCCCGCGTGCAGGCCAGGGCGTTGGCGAAGACGCGTAATTCCTGGGCGTGGCTGATGAGCTTTTCGGGGGTGTCGAGGTCCGCGCAGGCGACACCGCTGCCGTCCAGCAGGCGCGCACGATCGATGCCGCTGCTAGCCAGGGTGGCCACGGCCAGGGCGATGGTGTGCAATGTGGTGAGTGCGCGCTCTTCCGGTAGCAGCGAGGTGGCCATGTCCGTCCCCTTTTGTAACGCCCGCTACATCTAGTTCGCGGGCTTTAAGCTTCAATTCAGGTAGTAGTCCCGTGCGCTCTGTATCCTTCGGCGCGTCCTGAACCCCAGAGTCCTGATCAATGCGCTCACTCCTGACCCCGTGGCGGCTGGTTGCCGCTGTTCTGCTCCTGCTGCTGGTGCTGCTTGGTGTTGCCGCCCAGCAGTTCCGACTCTTCGAGCGGGGTCTGTTCGTCCTGCAAGAATGGCGCCACGCCTCCGAATGGCGGGAGCGCTCCATCTGGCTGCCGGACTACCAGGTGGCCATCGAGGCCAAGCCTATCGAGGGGCTTTCGGACGACGTCTCAGCCCTGACCTACGATCCGGACCGCCATAGCCTCTTCACGGTCACCAACCAGCGACCGGAACTCATCGAGCTGTCCCTGGACGGGAACCTGGTCCGCCGCATCCCACTGGTAGGGTTCGGCGACCCGGAGGCCATCGAGTACATCAGCAAGGGTGTCTACGTGATTACCGACGAACGCCTGCAACGCCTCATCAAGGTGCGCGTCGACGAGGGCACCACCACCATTGATGCCAGCGAGTCCCAGCAGCTTTCATTGGGCATCGGATTGTCCGGCAACAAGGGCTTTGAGGGCTTGGCCTACGATTCCATCGGGCAGCGCCTGTTCGTGGCCAAGGAGCGCGACCCGGTGCAAATCTACGAGATCCACGGCTTCCCCCATACCAATTCGGACAAGCCGTTCGCGGTGCATGTGGTGGACGATCCAAAGCGCGATGCCCGCCTTTTCGTGCGCGACCTTTCCAGCCTGCAATACGATGAGCGCAGCGGCCACTTGCTGGCGCTGTCGGACGAGTCGCGGCTGGTACTGGAGCTGAATGCCGATGGGCGCCCAATCAGTACGCTGTCGCTGCTGCGCGGCATGCACGGCCTGCAGCGGTCGGTGCCCCAGGCCGAAGGGGTTGCCATGGACAACGATGGCAACCTCTACTTGGTCAGCGAACCGAACCTCTTCTACGCGTTCCGCAAACAGGCCGGCGACTGATCAGCTCTCGTCGTTGAGGGCGGCATCCGGGGCGTTGTTCTTCACCGAGTCGATGCCTGCGCTGGCGCTGGCGGCACTGGCGTACATCTGGCTCTGGCCGACGACCTGGCCGTTGGTGGCCTTGAGCACGAAGTAGAACTTGCCGTTGCTGGCAGTCTTGCTTTCGAAGGCCCCCTCACGAACCGCGTTCTTGCGCACTGATTCGATGCCGTTCAAGGCAGAATCCTTGGCCTTGTACAGTTCGCTGGTGAGGATGGTCTCGCCGTTGCCGGCGTTGAGATTGAAGTGGAACTGGCCATCATTGGCCTTCTTCAGGTGGAATTTCCCGGCCATGGGGCGTCTCCTGATCCGGTGGCTGTGGACGGCGCCGAAGGGCGCCGTAGCCAACAAATCTAGACGGTTTCCCGCAGACCGGGAGGCGGCTCAGGCAGTGAGGCTCTTCACGCCATCCTTGGTGCCGAGCAGCAGCAGGTCCGCCGGGCGGGCGGCGAACAGGCCGTTGGTGACCACGCCGACGATGTTGTTGATCTGCTCTTCCAGCTTTACCGGGCTGTCGATCTGCAGGTTGTACACGTCGAGGATGATGTTGCCGTTGTCGGTCAGCACACCTTCACGGTAGACCGGATCGCCACCCAGCTTCACCAGCTGGCGGGCGACATGGCTGCGGGCCATGGGGATGACTTCCACCGGCAGTGGGAAGGCGCCGAGCAGCGGAACCAGCTTGCTCTCGTCGGCGATGCAGATGAAGGTCTTGGCCACTGCGGCAACGATCTTCTCGCGGGTCAGTGCGGCGCCGCCGCCCTTGATCAGTTCGAGGCGCTCGTTGCTCTCGTCGGCGCCATCGACATAGAACTCGAGGTCGCTGACGCTGTTCAGGTCGTACACCGGGATGCCATGGCCCTTCAGGCGCTGAGCGGTGGCTTCGGAGCTGGCGACTGCACCGTCGAAGGCCATCTTGTGTCGGGCCAGCAGGTCGATGAAAAAGTTGGCGGTGGAGCCGGTGCCGACGCCGACGATGCTCTTCTCATCGAGCTTGGGGAGGATGATGTCGATGGCGGCCTGGGCGACGGCCTGCTTGAGCTGGTCCTGGGTCATGCTGTGGAGGTCCGGTTGGGGGAGAGTCGAAGGCGCGAATTATAGCCGGTCGGTGGGGCAAAACCCCGCATTCTCTGTGGTCGCCCGACGAATCCCTGCGGTAGACTCGCGGCTTCCGTGAAGCGCCCGCCAGTGAAGCCCGATGCTCGAAGAATACGTGAAGAAGACCCTGACCTCGCGCGTCTACGACGTCGCCGTGGAAACCCCGCTGCAGTCTGCCCGCCAGCTCACCGAGCGCCTGGGCAACCAGATTCTCCTCAAGCGCGAGGACCTGCAGCCGGTCTATTCCTTCAAGATCCGCGGGGCTTACAACAAGATGGCCCAGTTGACCCCCGAGGAACTGGCCCGCGGCGTGGTCACCGCATCGGCCGGCAACCATGCCCAGGGCGTGGCCCTGGCGGCTCGTGAACTGGGCATCAAGGCCACTATCGTGATGCCGCGCACCACTCCGGAGCTGAAAGTGCAGGGCGTACGCGCCCGCGGCGGCAAGGTGGTGTTGCATGGCGATGCCTTCCCCGACGCCCTGGCCCATTCGCTGAAACTGGTGGAGGAGAAGGGCTACGTCTACATCCACCCCTACGATGACCCGGAAGTGATCGCTGGCCAGGGCACCGTGGCCATGGAAATCCTCCGCCAGCACCCGGGGCGTCTGGACGCCATCTTCGTGCCGGTGGGTGGTGGTGGACTGGTGGCCGGCATTGCCGCCTTCGTCAAATACCTGCGCCCCGAGGTGAAGGTGATCGGCGTCGAGCCGGACGATTCCAACTGCCTGCAGGCCGCCATGGCCGCTGGTGAACGCGTCGTGCTCAGCCAGGTCGGGCTGTTTGCCGATGGCGTTGCCGTTGCGCAAATCGGCCAGCACACCTTCGACATCTGCAAACAGTACGTGGATGAAGTGATCACCGTCAGCACGGACGAGATCTGCGCGGCAATCAAGGATATCTACGACGATACCCGCTCCATCACCGAGCCCGCCGGCGCGCTCGCCGTTGCCGGGATCAAGCGCTATGTGGAGCGCGAAGGCGTGCGTGACCAGACCCTGGTAGCCATCGACTCCGGCGCCAACATCAACTTCGACCGCCTGCGTCACGTGGCCGAGCGCGCCGAACTGGGCGAGAAGCGCGAAGCCATTATCGCTGTGACCATCCCCGAGCGACCGGGCAGCTTCAAGGCCTTCTGCGAGGCCATTGGCAAGCGCCAGATCACCGAATTCAACTACCGCTACAACACCGACGCCGAGGCGCACATCTTCGTTGGCGTGCAGACTCACCCGGAAACCGACCCACGCGCGGTGCTGGTGGAGACTCTGCGCGGCCAGGGCTTCCCGGTGCTGGACCTGACCGACAACGAACTGGCCAAGCTGCATATCCGCCACATGGTCGGCGGCCATGCGGTACGCATCAGTGACGAGATGGTGTTCCGCTTCGAGTTCCCCGAGCGTCCAGGCGCTCTTTTCAACTTCCTCAACAAACTCGGCGGGCGCTGGAACATCACGATGTTCCACTACCGCAACCACGGTGCTGCCGACGGCCGCGTTGTCGCTGGCTTGCAGGTGCCGCTCGAGGAGCGTTCCCTGGTGCATGCCGCACTGGACGAGATCGGCTACCCCTATTGGGATGAGAGCGACAACCCGGCCTATCAACTCTTCCTCGGCTGAGACTGGCGCTGGGGCGCAGGAACGGGCTGCTGCTAGGCTTTCTGGCAGCCGCTCATGCTGACAAGGACCTGTTCCATGGAAAACTACCTCTTGTTCCGCATTCTCCACGGCCTGGCCACGCTGCTGTTCTTCGGTGGCCTGGCAGGGCTGGCCTGGTATGGCTGGCGCAGCTTCCGCTCCGGCGACTCCGCGCTGATCGGCCTGAGCCTGCGACGCATTTTGCTGATCGGCGTGCCGCTGCTGATCCTTGCTGCGGTTTCCCTGCCGGTCAGTGGCTGGTGGATGGTCAACTTGGCCGGACTGCCGTTGGGCCAGGCCTGGCTGCTGGGTGGGGCCATCCTCTATCTGTTTGGTTGCATTGCCTGGCTTCTGCTGTTCGGTCGCGTCGCGCGGCTGCGTGAGCAGGCCCTGGCCGAAGGGGGCGCGGCGTCGGCCGCAGTGCAGCGCAGCCTCAAGTTCGGCGCAGCCTATGGCCTGATCGGCCTGTTGCTGTTCTTGTCCGTGCTGGCGTTGATGCTGGCCAAGCCGCTCTGATGCGGTGCTCGCTCCGGGTATGACCCTCTATTTCCTGCTCAAGACCGCCCATGGCCTGCTGGCTGCCGTGCTGCTCGGTACGGCATTGGCTGGGCTGTTCTTCGCCTTTCGTGCGTGGAAAAGCGGTGAACTTCAGCAGTTAGCTGCCACCTTCGCCTCGCTGGTGAGGTTGGAGATCTGGTTCATCGGCAGCTCTGCCGTATTGCTGCCGTTGAGTGGCCTGGCCCTTGCCAAGGTGGGGGGCTGGCCCATGGGGCAGCTCTGGCTGCTTTGGAGTGCCGGGCTTTACCTGTTGGCGGCACTCTGCTGGCTGCCGCTGCTGTGGCTGCAGGTGCGCATCCGCAATCTGGCGCGCCGGGCGTTGCGAGACGGCGAACCCATCGCCTCGCAGGTTGCCGGCCATGTGGCATTGCGCTGCTGGCTGGCGATCGTGGCGCTGGTACTGTTGGTGGCGGTCTACGTGTTGATGGTGGTCAAGCCGCTCTAGCCGCGCAGGGACATCACAGGCCAGCCGCGTCGTTCCGCTTCGGCGCGTAGCTTCTGGTCCGGGTCCACGGCGACCGGATAGGTCACCTGCTCCAGCAGCGGCAGGTCGTTCAGCGAGTCGCTATAGAAGCTGCTGTCATCCAGATTGAGACGGTTCTCTGTGAGCCAGCGTGCCAGGCGGGTTACCTTGCCTTCGCGGAAGCAGGGCACGTCGGTGGTGCGCCCGGTGTAGCGGCCTTCGGCCATTTCGCACTCGGTGGCCAGCAGGGTTTCGACGCCCAGGCGCTGGGCGATGGGGGCGGTGACGAAGCGGTTGGTGGCCGTGATGATCAGCAGCTTGTCGCCAGCGGCGCGGTGCTCGGCCAGAAGGGCTTCGGCCTTGGGCAGGATGATGGGTTCGATGCAGTCGCGCATGAACTCGCGGTGCCACTGGTCGAGTTGAGCCATTTCCGTGCGGCCGAGGATTTCCAGGCTGAAGTTCAGGTAGTCCTGGATATTCAGGCGGCCAGCCAGGTAGTCCTGATAGAACTCATCGTTACGCGCCTTGTAGGCAATTCCGTCGAGGATGCCGCGCTCGCACAGGTAGTCGCCCCAGGCATGGTCGCTGTCACCGGCCAGCAGTGTGTTATCGAGGTCGAATAGAGCCAGGCGCACGTCGTGGTTCCTTGCTGCAGAGCTTCGGAGGGCGGCCAGAATAGCTGCTTTCGCAGGGGCTGCCCATTGCGCGAAAGGCTCGCATTGCTGCGTTTGCGGCCTTTATGGAACAATGCCGGAACATGCGTTTGCGAGGTTGAGTGCCGTGATCGATTCCGATGGTTTTCGCCCAAATGTCGGCATCATTCTCGCCAATGATGTCGGGCAGGTGCTTTGGGCCCGGCGTATCAATCAGGATGCCTGGCAGTTCCCGCAAGGCGGGATCAATCCGCGGGAGACGCCTGAAGAGGCTCTTTTCCGGGAATTGAACGAAGAAGTTGGCCTGGAAGAGCAGGATGTGAAGATTCTTGCCTGCACTCGCGGCTGGTTGCGCTATCGTCTGCCCCAACGCCTGGTGCGCACCAACAGCCAACCGCTGTGCATCGGCCAGAAACAGAAGTGGTTCCTGCTGCGTTTGCAGTCGGACGAGAACAAGGTACGGATGGACCTGACCGGCAAGCCCGAGTTCGATGGCTGGCGCTGGGTCAGTTACTGGTACCCGTTGGGTCAGGTGGTGACCTTCAAGCGTGAAGTCTATCGCCGAGCCCTCAAGGAACTAGCACCGCGCCTCCTGGCGCAAGACTGACCCGGAGAAAGGCTGCCTAGCCATGCTCAACACGCTGCGCAAGATCGTCCAGGAAGTGAACGCCGCCAAGGATCTGAAGGCGGCGTTGGCGATCATTGTGCAACGGGTCAAGGAGGCCATGGGCAGCCAGGTCTGCTCGGTCTACCTGCTGGACCCGGAGACCAACCGTTTCGTGCTCATGGCCACCGAAGGCCTGAACAAACGCTCCATTGGCAAGGTCAGCATGGCCCCCAACGAAGGCCTCGTCGGCCTGGTGGGCACCCGTGAAGAGCCGCTGAACCTCGAGCACGCCGCCGATCACCCCCGCTACCGTTACTTCGCCGAAACCGGTGAAGAGCGCTTCGCCTCCTTCCTTGGCGCGCCGATCATCCACCACCGCCGAGTGATGGGCGTCCTGGTGGTGCAGCAAAAGGAGCGACGCCAGTTCGACGAGGGCGAGGAAGCCTTCCTCGTCACCATGAGCGCGCAGCTCGCTGGTGTTATCGCCCATGCCGAGGCCACCGGTTCCATCCGCGGCCTGGGACGCCAGGGCAAGGGCATTCAGGAAACCAAGTTTGTCGGTGTGCCGGGTGCTCCTGGCGCTGCCGTGGGCAAGGCCGTGGTGGTGCTGCCGCCAGCGGACCTGGAAGTTGTGCCCGACCGAACGGTCGATGACATCGAAGCCGAGGTCGAGCGCTTCAAGCAGGCCCTGGAGGCGGTGCGCGAAGACATGCGCCGGCTATCCAGCAAGCTGGAAACCCAGTTGCGCCCGGAAGAGCGCGCGCTCTTCGATGTTTACCTGATGATGCTCGACGACGCCTCCATCGGCATGGAGGTCAAGCGCGTGATCCGCACCGGCCAGTGGGCCCAGGGTGCGTTGCGCCAGGTGGTGATGGAGCACGTCACCCGCTTCGAGCTGATGGACGACGCCTACCTGCGCGAGCGTGCTTCCGACGTCAAGGACCTCGGTCGCCGGCTGCTCGCGTACCTGCAGGAGGAGCGCAAACAGAACCTGGTCTACCAGGAGAACACCATCCTGGTGAGCGAGGAGCTGTCACCGGCCATGCTCGGCGAAGTGCCGGAAGGCAAGCTGGTGGGGTTGGTGTCGGTACTGGGTTCGGGCAACTCCCATGTCGCCATCCTCGCCCGCGCCATGGGTATCCCAACTGTGATGGGTGTGGTCGACCTGCCGTATTCCAAGGTCGACGGCATCGAAATGATCGTCGACGGCTACCACGGCGAAGTCTTCACCAACCCCTCGACCGAGCTGCGCAAGCAGTACAGCGACGTGGTGGAGGAGGATCGCCAGCTGGTCAAGGGCCTGGAGGCATTGCGCAGCCTGCCCTGTGAAACCCTCGACGGTTATCGCATGCCTCTCTGGGTCAACACCGGCCTGCTCGCCGACGTCACCCGCGCCCAGGAGCGCGGTGCCGAGGGCGTAGGCCTGTACCGCACCGAAGTGCCGTTCATGATCAACGAGCGCTTCCCCAGCGAAAAGGAGCAGCTTGCCATCTACCGCGAGCAGCTCGCCGCTTTCCATCCGCTGCCTGTGACCATGCGTACCCTGGATATCGGCGGAGACAAGGCGTTGTCCTATTTCCCGATCAAGGAAAGCAACCCTTTCCTCGGCTGGCGCGGCATCCGCGTTACCCTCGACCACCCGGAAATCTTCCTGGTCCAGGTGCGTGCCATGCTCAAGGCAAGCGAAGGCCTGGACAACCTGCGCATCCTGCTGCCGATGATCTCCGGCACCCGTGAGCTGGAGGAGGCCTTGCACCTGATCCACCGAGCCTGGGGCGAAGTGCGCGACGAAGGCGTGGACATTCCCATGCCACCGATTGGCGTGATGATCGAGATCCCCGCTGCCGTCTATCAGACCAAGGAGTTGGGACGCCAGGTGGACTTCCTTTCGGTGGGCTCCAACGACCTGACCCAATACCTGCTGGCGGTTGATCGCAACAACCCGCGCGTGGCTGACCTTTACGACTACCTGCACCCGGCGGTGCTCCAGGCGTTGAAGAAGGTGGTGGATGACGCGCACGCCGAGGGCAAGCCGGTGAGCATTTGTGGCGAGATGGCCGGTGATCCGGCGGCTGCCGTGCTGCTGTTGGCCATGGGTTTCGACAGCCTGTCGATGAACGCTACCAACCTGCCGAAAGTGAAGTGGTTGCTGCGCCAGGTCGCCATGAGCAAGGCCAGGGAATTGCTGGCGCAACTGATGGCCATCGACAACCCGCAAGTTATCCACAGCTCGTTGCATCTCGCCCTGCGCAACCTGGGCCTCGGTCGGGTGATCAATCCGGCGTCGACCATTCAGGCCTGAGGCCAGGACGCACGCGTTTGCAGTGCGCGGGCCACGGCCCGCACAGAGGTCCCAACCGGGTCGCCGACCCGCAGGAAGCTTATGGACAAGCTCGAGCCCCTCGACCACTGCTACGGCACCACCCGCGAAGAGATCGAGCGCACCCTGCGCTTCGCCCTGGATATCGTCAGCGATGGTATCTGGGACTGGAATATCCGCACCAACCACGTCAAGCGCAGTCCCGGCTGGTACTCCATGCTCGGCTATCCCCCGGACAGCTTGCCGGAGGATGTGGATACGTGGAAATCGGTGATTCATCCCGGCGATTTCGAGCGGGTGATGCGCAACTTCCAGGCCTACCTGGACGGCGCAAGCTTGATCTATGCCGAGGACTACCGCTGCCGCTGCCGTGATGGCAGCTATCTGTGGGTCAGCGACCACGGCCGCTTCGTCGAGTTCGACGAGACGGGCAAGCCGACGCGGATGATCGGCGCCCACCGGAATATCCACCGGCGCAAGATGGCCACCCTGGAATTGCAGCGCAAGAACGACGAGCTCCTGGACCTCAATCGCACGCTGGAGGCCCTGGTGGACGCGCGAACCGAGGCGCTGCGCCAGGCCAATGAAGCGCTGGCCCTGCAGGTGGCGACGGCTGTGCGTCTCAGCGAGACGGACCCCCTGACCCAGATTTCCAATCGCCGACACTTCGAACGCAACCTCCACAGCGAGTGGCAGCGTTTCCAGCGCCATGGGCATGTCACGGCGTTGCTGATGTTCGATCTGGATCACTTCAAGCGCATCAACGACAACCATGGCCACCAGATTGGCGATCGTGCCCTGGTTGCCGTCAGCCGCACCGTGCGCGCGGCGCTGCGAGAGGAGGACTGCTTTGCCCGTTGGGGCGGCGAGGAGTTCATCGCCCTCTTGCCAGACACAGACCTGGGCGCGGCGCTGCATCTGGCGGAGCGCCTGCGGCAGCTGGTGGGGAGCGCTGATCCGGGGCTGCCGTCAGGGCTGACCGCCAGTTTCTCGGTGGCCGCCATGCAGGCCGGGGAAGGTATCGAGTCCCTGCTCAAGCGCCTGGACGATGGTCTCTACCGCGCCAAGCAGCGGCGAAACTGCATCGAGTCGTGCTGACTCACTCATGCGCATAAGAAACAACCCGCAGGGTAGCGGGCTGTTTCGTGTAGCGGGATCAGGCCTGGAAGATGACCCGGCCGTCCACCAGGGTGTAGCGCACCTTGCCCGGCAGGCAGTGGCCGATGAAGGGGCAGTTGTCGCCCTTGGAGTTCCAGGTTTCCCCGGCCAGGGTCGAGGCCTGGGGATCGAACAGCACCACATCCGCCGGGGCACCCACGGCCAGTCGGCCGGCAGGCAGGCGCAGGCTGCGGGCCGGGCCGGCGGTGAGGCGGGCGAGCAGGGTGGGCAGGTCGAGCAGGCCATCCTGAACCAGGGTCATGGCCAGTGGCAGCAGCAGTTCCACGCTGCTGATGCCAGGCTCGGTGGCGCCGAAGGGTGCGAGCTTGGCATCCGGCTCGTGGGGCTGGTGATGACTGGCGATGGCGGAGATCACGCCGCTCTTCACGGCTTCACGCAGGCCGTCGCGGTCGGCTCGGGTACGCAGCGGCGGTTGCACGTGGTAGAGGCTGGAGAAATCGATCAGCGCCTCATCGGTCAGGATCAACTGGTACATGGCCACGTCGGCGGTCACCGGCAGGCCCCGGGCCTGGGCCTGGGCGATCATCTCGGCGCCCCGAGCGCTGGTGATCTGGCTGAAGTGGGCACGCACACCGCTCTGTTCCACCAGCAGCAGGTCGCGGGCGAGGGCCACGGTCTCGGCGGTTTCCGGAATGCCGGCCAGGCCGAGGAAGCTGGCGGTAGGGCCCTCATGGGCCAGGCCGCCCTCGGCCAGGGAGGCGTCCTGGGAGTGGAAAACCACGGTCAGGTCGAAGGTGGCCGCGTACTCCAGCGCGCGGCGCTGGACGCGGTTGCTGGCGAAGGTGGCCAGGCCATTGCCAAAGGCCACGCAGCCCACGTCGCGCAGGGCCACCAGCTCGGATAGCTGCTCCCCGGCCAGGCCCTTGGTCAGGGCGCCAATGGGGAAGACCTTGGCGTGGCCGGCTTCCTGGGCGCGGTCGAGGATCAGCTCGGCGACGGCGGGCGTGTCCAGCACGGGGCGGGTCAGGGG
>NZ_SCOK01000074.1:0-19728 GCF_005502555.1 Pseudomonas sp. D(2018) | reverse complement strand
CGAGCTGATGGGATAAATCCCGCTCCTCGCTTTCGATTACCCAGAAACACCAACGCCCCGAACCAGTCGGGGCGTTGGCTTGGCCTGCACTCAGGGAGTTTTCACACGGCCTGATTGGCCGCCCTTATGCACTGCAACCGCGCTATTCGGCCAGTTTGAAGGTGATGAAGCTGGCACGACCCTGACGCAGTACGCGCATGGATACCGAACGGTTCTTCGGCAGCTCCTTCGCCACCTGGGTGAAAGCCTTGGCCGAGGTGATGGCCTGATTGTTCAAGTGGGTGATCACATCACCCGGACGCAGGCCCATCATGGCCGCCGGACCGTCCTGGACCTCCTTGATCACAACGCCACCCTGGATATCCAGCGCCTTTTTCTGCTCATCGGTCAGTTCGACCACGCTCACACCAAGGCGATTAATGTTGCGTTCGACGCCATCGCCGGTTGCGGCGGCCATTTCCTCGCCATCTTCCGGCAGGGCACCAATGGCCATATCAAGGGTCTTGCGACTACCGCCACGCACGACTTCCAGCCTGATCTTGCTACCCGGCTTGAGATTTCCGACCAGGTGCGGCAGGTCAGCGGAAACCACAATGGGCTGACCATTCATGCTGAGGATGACATCCCCCACCTGCAGGCCGCCCTTGGCTGCCGGGCCACCTTCCTGAACCTGGGCCACCAGCGCACCGGCAGGTTTATCCAGACCAAAGGATTCGGCCAGGTCTTTATTCACTTCCTGGATCACGACGCCGAGCCAGCCGCGGTTCACCTTACCCTCGGACTTCAGCTGATCCGCGACGCTCATGGCAACGTCGATCGGGATGGCGAAAGACAACCCCATGAAGCCACCGGAGCGGGTGAATATCTGCGAGTTGATACCAACCACTTCGCCATCCAGGTTGAACAGCGGGCCACCGGAGTTGCCCGGGTTGATGGCGACGTCGGTCTGGATGAACGGCACATAGTTCTCGTTCGGCAGGCTACGCCCCTTGGCGCTGACGATACCGGCCGTCACCGAGTGGTCGAAGCCGAACGGCGAACCGATGGCCAGCACCCAGCTGCCCACCTTGAGCTCGTCGGATTTACCGATCTTCACGATCGGCAGGTCCTTGCCCTCGACCTTCAGCAATGCCACGTCGGTACGCGGATCGGCACCAATCAACTTGGCTTCCAGCTCGCTGCGGTCGGACAGGCGCACGATGATCTCATCGGCGTCAGCCACCACGTGGTTGTTGGTCAGGACATAACCGTCACTGGAGATGATGAAGCCAGAACCAAGCGACTGTGCTTCGCGCTGGCGACCGCCCTGCGGATTACGCGGCATCTGCGGCATGTTGCGCTCGAAAAATTCGCGCAGCATCGGCGGCAGACCCTCCAGGTCCGGCATCACTTGGGCCCCGGCCGCACCACGTTGGGGCAGCTTCTGCCGGGTACTGATGTTGACGACTGCCGGAGACGCCTCTTCGACGAGAGGCGTGAAGTCCGGCAATTCGGCACGAGCCACAAGGGTTTGACCAAGCAACAGCAAGGCTGCCATGGCAGTCATGCAGGATTTAAGGTTAAGCATCGACATACAGCTCCCGTCGCATAACGAGTGGTATGAACTCGCCGAGCCGCCCGGCCCGACGAGCAAAGCAGAAACATAAAAGCAAAACGAGCCCGGAGCGTCAGCCCCAGGCTCGGTGGAACATCGTGAAAAAGACAAAGCGGGAGCCGAAACTCCCGCACCGCGATGCGGTTATAGATCCTGTAGCAGGGATCATTGTGTCGCAGATGCCTCCACTGCCCGCATGGACAGGGCGACCCGTTCGGCCGTTCCCAGCGGGATTTCGCCGACCACAGTCACCATCACGTCGCCGTCCGCAGTACTGAGCCGCTTGGACACCATCACTGTCGGCCCCAACTGGCTGCGTGCATCTTCGACCACTGCGCCATGCAGCGGCTCGAGGAACACCGAGAAACGTGCCAGGCCATCGCTGTAGAGCAGGCTGGACACAGGATCGGACGATGCCGGACTGCGACGCTCCTGCGCGCTGGTCAGACTGAAGCCCGGCGGCAGCCATTCGGAGCGCCAATGGGCTGGCTTGTCGGCCTGCGCCTCGCTGACGCGCACAGACTTGCAGCTCGAACTGGGCTGCAGGTCGGCATCAGCCGGGGGGGTCGTGGTATTGATGCGAGTGAACTGGAACCGTTCCAGCAACTGTCCCTTGTCGCTCAGGAGAAGGGACTTGAGCGGCAAGCCGGTGTCACGATCCAGATGCAGCTCGAAGCCATAACGATGCTGATCACGGGGAGCCAGGGTCAGGACCATGGCCGGTCGACCGGCTACGCGAGATTCGCCAGCCAGGCGCAGGTCATACCATTCGGAAAGCTGCTTGGCATCGAGCGTACGGGCGGGCCAGACCTGACCATCGGACATCTGATCGGAAAGGGAGCCACTCACGCACTGGGCGCGTCCATTGACGCGCACCACCTCTTGCGCCGGGCCATCGAGCTGTAACAGACGCTCGCGCACTTCCCCACCCTCCTGGACCTGATGCCAGACCTCATGGGTGGAGAAACTCCCATTTCGTTCGTAGACGAAAGTTCCCTGGAAACTCTGGCGCTGCTCCGCGTCAGCGAGGCGCTGCAGCCAGTCCTGAGCGTCAGCGGCCTGGGCTGATTGGGCCAGCCAGCCGCCTAGCAAGATGAATACCGGAAGTGCGCGCATGTTCCTCCTCAGCGGCTCTCCAGACTGGCAGCACGGGCATAGGGCAATGCGCTATCGCTACCACTCATCGCAGCCTGCTGCGCGTGCTGCCGCAAGTAGGCCGGCAAACGCTTCTCGTGCCAACCGGAAGACGACTGTGTCGCGCCGATGGGCTGCTGAACCTGCTGGGCATCTTCACTATAGCCAGCCAGAACGGCACCTTTCTGCGCCTGCGGCATAACCATCGTGGGTTGGCTGCCCTGCTGCTGCGCCAGCTGCTGGGTGCCTACGACCTCGTCCTGGTTATACAGGCGTACACCGGCCAGCACAGCCACGGTCACCGAAGCGGCAACGGCCAGTCGTCCCAGGCTGCGCCACGGACCGCGTACCACCTTCGCCGGCGGCGCGGCTTCTTCGGCCAGGGCGGCCGATACCGCGGCAGCGATGTCCAGGCGCGGCTCCAGCAGCTCCTTGTGCATCACGGCACGGGCAATCTGGTAACGCGACCAGGTAGCCCGTAGTTCTTGATCTTCGCTGGCGGCGAGAACTCGACGCAGCTCCAGTTCGTCCGCCTCGTTATCCATCACCGCGGACAGCGATTCCTGCAAAGCTTCACGACTCATGGCGGTTCCCCTCTTGGCTGTCGCCGCTGTCTCAGGTTCCATGCAACAAGGGTTGCAAGGCTTTATCGATGGCTTCCCGCGCTCTGAAGATACGGGATCGCACAGTACCCACCGGACACTGCATGACGCTGGCAATGTCTTCATAACTAAGACCATCGAATTCGCGCAGGGTTAGCGCCGTGCGCAAATCTTCCGGCAGCTGCTGGATGCTCCGGTGCACTGTGGCCTCGATCTCATCGCGGAGCAGGGCTCGCTCCGGCGACTCGATATCCTTGAGGGCGTGGTCACCGTCATAAAACTCGGCGTCCTCAGCACTTACATCACTGTCTGGCGGGCGTCTTCCACGCGCCACCAGATGGTTTTTCGCCGTGTTAATGGCGATGCGGTACAGCCACGTATAAAACGCACTGTCGCCGCGGAAGTTTCCGAGCGCGCGGTAAGCCTTGATGAAGGCTTCCTGGGCTACGTCCTGGGCTTCCTGGGCGTCATGCACGAATCGCACGATCAGCCCGAGAATCTTGTGCTGGTACTTCAACACCAGCAGATCAAAAGCCCGCTTGTCGCCCTGCTGCACCCGTTCGACCAGCTGCTGATCCTCTTCCTGGGTTAGCATGAACACTCCTCGTCGATCTCGAAGGGGTGTTGCGCCAGCCAGTGGATCGGCTTGCCAAAATAGACTCGGGCGTTGCGCAAAAGTTCTCCCCTCCAAGCAAGCTTCCTGCAGATTGTTTTTTCATCTGCACGGAATGACGCAGCAGAGCCTGCGGCCATGCTGCGCCGAATATAAGTCGCTTGATCTACAGGCATCCGGGCTGCACATTTCATGTGCATTCGTTGCGTAAGTGTAAGCAAGCACCGTCTCTTCAAAATGGTGACCCTGAATGGAACCTGAACGACTAAAAAAGTTCCGTGGCACCACGCAGGATCATAAGCGCGCTATTGTGCCGCCCACCCCGGCTATATACTAGCCGCCGCTTTTTTCGCGGGAACCGACATGAGCCAACATTTCCAGCATGACGTACTGGTCATCGGCAGCGGCGCCGCCGGCCTGACCCTGGCCCTCACCCTGCCCTCGCACCTGAACATCGTCGTACTGAGCAAGGCCGACCTCAGCAATGGGTCGACCTACTGGGCCCAGGGCGGTGTGGCTGCTGTGCTGGACGACACCGACACGGTCGATTCCCACGTCGAAGACACCTTGATCGCAGGCGCCGGCCTGTGCCGCGAAGACGCCGTGCGCTTCACGGTAGAGCACAGCCGGGCGGCCATCCAATGGCTGATCGACCAGGGTGTGCCCTTCACCCGCGACGATGAAAGCGCCCGCGAAGACGGCGGCTTCGAATTCCACCTCACCCGCGAAGGCGGCCACAGCCACCGGCGCATCATTCATGCTGCCGACGCCACTGGCGCTGCCATTTTCAACACCCTGCTGGAGCAGGCGAAGAAACGGCCGAACATCCAGCTACTGGAACAGCGCGTCGCCGTCGACCTGATCACCGAGCGCAAGCTCGGCCGCGAGGGTCAGCGCTGCCTGGGCGCCTACGTGCTGAACCGCAACAATGGCGAAGTGGATACCTTCCATGCCCGCTTCACCGTGCTCGCTTCCGGCGGCGCGGCCAAGGTCTACCTCTATACGAGCAACCCCGACAGTGCCTGCGGTGACGGCATCGCCATGGCCTGGCGCGCCGGTTGTCGGGTGGGCAACCTGGAATTCAACCAGTTCCACCCCACCTGCCTTTATCACCCTCAGGCAAAGAGCTTCCTGATCACTGAAGCCGTGCGCGGCGAAGGTGGCCTGCTCAAGCTGCCCAATGGCGAACGCTTCATGCAGCGTTTCCACCCGCGCGCCGAACTGGCCCCGCGCGATGTGGTGGCCCGCGCCATCGACCATGAGATGAAACGCCTGGGCGTGGACTGCGTCTACCTGGACATCAGCCACAAGCCAGCCGAGTTCGTGAAGAGCCACTTCCCCACGGTCTACGAGCGCTGCCTGGACTTCGGAATCGATATCACCCGTGAGCCGATTCCAGTGGTACCGGCGGCCCACTACACCTGCGGCGGCGTGGTGGTGGATCAGCAGGGGCGAACCGACATCCCCGGCCTCTACGCCATCGGCGAGACCAGTTTCACTGGCCTGCACGGCGCCAACCGCATGGCCAGCAACTCCCTGCTGGAATGCTTCGTGTATGGCCGTTCGGCCGCGACGGACATCCTCAGCCAACTGGGCGAAGTGCCGATGCCCACCCACCTTCCAACCTGGGACGCCAGCCAGGTGACCGACTCGGACGAGGACGTGATCATTGCGCACAATTGGGACGAACTTCGGCGTTTCATGTGGGACTACGTCGGCATCGTGCGCACCAACAAACGCCTGCAACGTGCCCAGCACCGGGTACGCCTGCTACTCAGCGAAATCGACGAGTTCTATAGCAATTACAAAGTCAGCCGCGACCTGATCGAACTGCGCAACCTGGCGCAGGTGGCGGAACTGATGATCCGCTCGGCCATGCAGCGCCACGAGAGCCGTGGCCTTCACTACACCCTGGACTATCCGGATCTGCTGCCCGAGGCCAAGGACACTATTCTGGTTCCGCCCATCTTCGGCGACTGAACGCCAACCTCACCCGCAACCGGCGGTGCTGCTCCTGATGCAGGGCATCCGCCGGTATGCAAAGCCCCCTCCCCCACCACTGCCCCGGCACGCGGAAGCGCAGGATCACCGCCAACGGCAGCGCCAGGCTGTCCGGGCGCAACTGCACCGGCCGCCAGCCATCGGCCGCGCACCAGAGCTGCCAGCCGTCGTCGTCAAGACGCAAGCCGGTAAAGGCGTTGGGAGAGGTCAGAAGAATCTGCCTGGGTAGGCACCAGGCGGCGTGCACCGCGCAAGCCATGAAGCCGGCAATCCGCGCCCAGAGAGGAACATTGGCAACCGACAGGGCCAGGACCGCCAGGCATGAGAGGATCAGGTAGAGCGCCAGCAGGCGCCGCGATGGGCGCCAGTGGCATTCGAAGGTGTTACTTGGGCTGGACACGATCCAGGATCATGCGAACCATGCGGCGCAGATCCGCATCTTCCGGCTCGCCGCGCTGCATGAACCAGCCGAACATATCCTGGTCCTCGCATTCCAGCAGCTTGCGGTAACGAGCCTGGTCTTCGGCGTCGAGGCTCGGATACACCTCCTTCACGAAGGGCACCAGTAGCACGTCCAGTTCAAGCATGCCGCGACGGCTGTGCCAGAAGAGTCGGTTCAGTTCAATTGAGTCGGCCATCACAGCGCCTCCAGGAAAGAGGCGCGCATTATAACCACAGCCGTCGCCCCGGGCACCCGCTGACAAGCCACCAGCGGAACTCTATGATGGCGCCCCAGACATTTTTCCAGCGATCCGCAATGGCCGACTCAGCATTCTTCTGTCCGCTCTCCCACGAAGGCCTGCTCGCCGTCCGCGGCGTGGATGCCGCGAAATTCCTCCAGGGCCAGGTGACCTGCAACCTCAGCTATCTGGATGAGACCACCACTAGCCTGGGCGCCCGCTGCACGCCCAAGGGCCGAATGATCTCCAGCTTCCGCATCCTCACCCAGGGCGAGGGCTTCCTGCTGGCCCTGGCCAGTGACCTGGTCGAAGCCCAACTGGCCGACCTTAAAAAATACGCCGTCTTTTCCAAGTCCACCCTGACCGATGAAAGCGCCAACTGGGTGCGCTTCGGCCTCAGCCAGGGCGATGGCGCCCTGCTCGCCTTGGGCCTGGACCTGCCGCAGTCCGCTGACAGCGTCACTCGCGAAGGCGACCTGATCGCCGTACGCCTCTCCGACGGCCGCGCCGAACTCTGGGCCCCCTCGGGAGAAGCCACCACCCTGGAAGCCCGCCTGGCTGCGCAACTGCCACAGGCACCGCTGGACGCCTGGCTGCTGGCCCAGGTGCGCGCGGGCATCGGCCAGGTGTTCGGTGCTACCCGTGAGCTGTTCATCCCGCAGATGATCAACCTCCAGGCGCTCGGCGGCGTCAGCTTCAAGAAAGGCTGCTATACCGGCCAGGAAATCGTCGCCCGCATGCAGTACCTGGGCAAGCTCAAGCGTCGTCTATACCGCCTGGCACTGGCTGCAGGCGAGCGGCCCCAACCGGGCGTCGAGCTCTTTTCCCCGGTGCACCAGAGTTCGGTGGGTGAAGTGGTGTTGGCCGCCCCGACGACGGACGGTTGCGAGCTGCTCGCCGTGTTGCAGGAAGACGCCGTGAACGACGGGCGCATCCACCTCGGCACGGCCGATGGCCCGGCGCTAAGCCTGCTCGACCTGCCCTACACGCTGGACGCCGACCGCGAAATCCAACGCTAGCTACCCCCTGCCGGCCACTGACGAGATATCCAATGAGCAAGCTTGCCGACAAAGTCCTACAAGAGCTCACCCGGGCCATCGAAAGCGATGAACTGGTGCTTCCGACCCTACCGGAAGTCGCGCTGAAGGTGCGCGAGACCGCCGAAGACCCGAACGCCGGCATCCAGGACCTGACCAAGGTGATTGGAAACGACGCCGCGTTGACTGCCCGCATCATCAAGGTGGTGAACAGCCCTCTGCTGCGCACCAACAAGGAAATCACCGACCTGCAGATGGCCATCAGCCGGCTGGGCATCAACTACACCAGCAACCTGGCCACCGGCCTGGCCATGGAGCAGATGTTCCAGGCCACCACGGACGTGGTCGACCGCAAGATGCGCGAAGTCTGGAACAAGAGCACTGAAATCGCCGGCATTTGCCACGTGCTCTGCCGCCACTACACCCGCCTGATGCCCGACCAGGCGACCCTGGCTGGCCTGGTGCACCAGATCGGCGTGCTGCCCATCCTCACCTATGCCGAGGAACACAACGAGCTGCTGGCCGACTCCATCAGCCTCAATCATGTGATCGAGCGCATCCACCCGCTGATCGGCGACCGCATCCTGCGCGCCTGGGAGTTCCCCGAGCCGATCGCCGCAGTGCCCAGCCAGTACCTGGACTTCAGCCGCAACTCGGCACGCGTCGACTACATCGACATCGTCCAGGTGGCCACCCTGCAGAGCTACCTCGGCAGCGAGCACCCCTACACCCAACTGGACTGGAGCCAGGTGCCCGCATTCGCCAAGCTCGGCCTCGACCCGAACGTCGACATGCAGGCCGACGAAGACCTCTCCGCCGCCATGGAGGCGGCTATGGGCCTGCTCCAGTAAAACCCGCGCGCATCCCCCCATCCAGCGCTAGACTCAGGCTTCCCCTGACGTCGCTGGATGGACCCGGATGCGCGTACTCCTTCTCTCCCTATGCCTGCTCTGCCACGGCCTGGTCGCTGCAGAAGAAGTGCGCCTGACCAACGGAGAATGGGCCCCCTACCTGGGCGCCAGGCTTCCCCACCAGGGCGTGGCCTCGCGCATTGTCGAGGAAGCCTTCGCCCTGGAAGGCATCAAGGTGAAATGGGAGTTCTACCCCTGGGCCCGCTCGATGCACCTGGCCGAGCGCGGCGAGCGCGCTGGCACGGCCGTCTGGCTGCTCAGCCCGGAGCGGGAAGCGCTCTTCTTCATCAGCGAGCCGGTGGTGGACAGCACCTACTACTTCTTCCACCGCAAGGACCGCCCCCTGGACTGGCAACAGGTTTCCGACCTCAAGGGCCAGCAACTCGGCGGCGCCCTGGGCTACGACTATGGCGCGGACTTCCAGCGCGCCGAAAGTCACGGCCAGATCCAGGTCAAGCGCCTGAGCGGTGAAGAACAAGGCCTTCGAATGATCCTGGCCGGTCGGCTCGACGCATTTCCCATGGACAAAGTCGTCGCATTCGCCCTGCTGAACGACAAGTTCAGCTCCGCCGAACGCGCACAGATGAGCTTTCACCCACACCCCCTACGCAGCGACAGCCTGCACCTGATGCTCTCCCGCGAGGTGCCCGGCAATGCCGAGCTGATCGCACGCTTCAACAAGGGGCTGTTGCAGCTGCGGGAAAGCGGCAAGGTCGCCCGCTACCTGCTGGAAGTGCAGCAGCCGCTCAGCCTGGCGCCGTAGGGATCACACCCTATCGATCCGGCGACTCCCGGCCGACGGTGGAAACCTGCGGTAGTCATTGCCACAGCGAGCATCAGGCCGGCGGAAAGCTCACCCGCACCTTCAACCCACCCGCCTCGCCATCGTGCAGGCTGATCTCGGCCTGGTGGGCCCGGCAGATCTCGCCGACGATAGCCAGCCCTAATCCCGCCCCACGGCTCTGCACGTTGCGCCGGTAGAAACGCTGGAACACCTTGTCGCGCTCCTCGGGCGGGATGCCGCTGCCGTCATCCTCCACCTCCAGCACCGCCGGTGAGCACACCCGCAAGGTCACGTTGCCACCCTTGGGGGTATGGGCCAGGGCGTTGTCCACCAGATTGCACAGCAGCTCATTGAGCAACGTCGGCTCGCCCATGACCCAGGCCGGGTCTTCCGCCTCCAGCGCCAGCGCGACGCCGCGGGCATGAGCCAGGGGCGCCAGGGCCATGCCCAGCTCACGAGCCAGTTGACCCAGCTCGATACGTTCGGCGCCGCCCTCGGCGATGGCCCGCGCGCCGCTCTCGATGCGTGCCAGGGACAGCAGTTGGTTGGCCAGGTGAGTCAGGCGATCGGTGTTCTGCGCCGCTTCTTCCAGGGTCGAGCGCCAGACCGCGGGTTCCTGATCGCGCAGGCCCAGCTCCACCCGCGCTTTGAGCGCTGCCAACGGGGTACGCAGTTCGTGGGAAGCATCGGCAATGAAATCCGCCTGGCGCTGGAACAATCCGCGCAGGCGTTCGGTGAACTGGTTGAGGGCGTCCACCAGCGGACGCAACTCGCGCTGCACCGCCACCTCGGGCAAGGGCCGAAGGTCATCGGCCTGGCGCTCCTCCACCGCCAGGCGCAGCTTGTTCAAGGGCCGCAACGCCGCACTGACCGCCAGCCACACCAGTACCAGCGCCGCCACTACCAGCAGCACCAGCCGCCACAGGCTGTCCACCAGCAGGCCCCGGGCCAGGCGCTCGCGTGCGCTTTCGGTTTCGGCGACACGAATCTCGGCGATGCCATTCAGGCGCGGTTCGCTGACCGGCTGCAGCAGGCTCACCACCCGCACGCCAACGCCCTCGTACTCGGCATCGTAGAAGCGCGCCAGCGCTGGATAGTCGTCAGTGCGCAGCGTGCCCGGCGGTGGCGCCGGCAGATGCTCATAGCCCGACACCAGCTTCCCGTCCGGGTCGATCACCTGATAGAAGATGCGCCCCGCGCTGTCGTAGGCGAACACATCCAGCGCCACATAGGGAACGTCCGCCCTCAGGCGACCGTCGGTTTCGTAGAGACCATCGGCAATCGCGCGGGCCGACGCCAGCAAGGTGCGGTCGTAGGCCGTGTCGGCGGCCTCGCGGGCGCTCCAGTAGGAGCTCAGGCTGGCGATCAGCAGCAAGGCGCCCAGCATCAGCGCCAGGCGGCGCAGCAACCTCCCGCGCAGGCTGCCGGCTTCACGCATCCTGGCTCTCCAGCAGATAGCCCAGCCCCCGGAACGTGACGATGCGCACCGCGCTGCCTTCCAGCTTCTTGCGCAGGCGGTGGATGTAGATCTCGATGGCATCGGGACTGGCTTCCTCATCCAGGCCGAACACCTGGGAAGCCAGTTGTTCCTTGCTCATCACCCGCCCCGGCCGTGCGATCAGCGCCCCCAGGACGGACTGCTCACGCGACGTCAGACTGAGGATGTCGTCCTCCAGGCTGAAGCGCCGCGTGCCCAGGTCATACACCAGCGCCCCGCAACGCTGCTGCGCCTCACCACCGAGCACGCTGCGGCGCAGCAGTGCCTTCACTCGCGCCTCCAGCTCAGTCAGCTCGAAGGGCTTGGCCAGGTAGTCATCCGCCCCCAGATTGAGGCCGTGAACCCGGTCTTTCACCTCGCCACGGGCGGTGAGCATCAGCACCGGCAGGGTCTTGCCACGTCCACGCAAACGCGCCAGCACCTCGAAGCCATCCATACGCGGTAGCCCCACGTCCAGTACTGCCAGGGCGTAATCCTCACTGGCCAGTGCCAGATCGGCGGCCACGCCGTCATGCAGCACATCCACCGTCCAGCCCGCGCCCTTGAGCGCCTGGGCAACGCTTTCAGCCAGTTGGGGATGGTCTTCGACCAGCAGGATTCGCACGAGAATGTCTCCGAAATGGCAGCGATCACTCGGAAGTTTAACGGCCGATTGAAGGCTGTGAACGTCGCACGAACTTTCTTTCACGCTGAAAGGCTGGCGAAAGTTTCACTGCATAGCATCGCGACAGGGTGGCAATGACCACCCGTAAAAAAGCCGGCCCGTGGTTGCGTCGGCTAACAAGAACAACAACGGAGACCACTCGATGCTCACTGCCGCACGGCAGGCATTTGCGCCTGTTTGCACCCTCAGTCTCGCCATCGCCAGCAGCACCCTGGCCACCCAGGCCCATGCCGAGTTCTTCAAGGACAGTTCGGCCACCCTCGAAGCCCGCAACATCTACCTGAACCGCGATTTCCGCGAAGGCTCCGGCCAGTCGAAACGCGAAGAATGGGCGCAAGGCTTCATCCTCAACCTCGAATCCGGCTACACCGAGGGCACTGTCGGCTTCGGCCTCGACGCCCTTGGCATGCTCGGCATCAAGCTCGACTCCAGCCCCGGCCGCAGCGGCACCGACTTGCTGCCTGTGCAGGACGACGGCGGCACCCCGGACGAGTACAGCAAGCTCGGCCTGACCGCCAAGCTGCGCGCTTCCAGGAGCGAACTGCGCCTGGGCAGCCACATTCCCGAACTGCCCGTGGTGAAAGCCAGCGACAGCCGCATCCTGCCCCAAGTGTTCGAAGGCGGCCTGCTCACCTCGAAGGAGATCAGCAACCTGACCTTCACCGGCGGACGTCTGTCGGAGGTCAAGGACCGCGCCTCCACCAACTCCGAAGACCTGGCCATCAACAACAAGAACAAGCGCTTCGCTGCTGCCGCCACCGGCGATCACTTCGACCTCGCCGGTGCCGACTACGCCTTCAGCAAGCACTACACCGGCCGGTACTACTTCGCCGAGCTCAATGAGGTCTACCGCCAGCACTTCTTCAGCCTGCTCGCCAGCCAACCGCTGGCTGCCGGCACCCTGAGCGCTGACCTGCGCTACGCCATCAGCGACGACACCGGCCGCGCCGAGGCCGGCAAGGTGGACAACCGTGCCCTCAACGGCATGGTCAGCTACGGCCAGGGGAGCCACAAGGTGGGCCTGGGCTATCAGCGCATGAGCGGCGACACCGGTTACGCCTACATCGATGGCAGCGACCCCTTCCTGGTGAACTTCGTGCAGATCAACGATTTCGCCAACGCCGACCAGCGTTCCTGGCAGGCCCGCTACGACCTGGACTTCGCCGCCATGGGCGTTCCCGGCCTGAGCTTCATGACCCGCTACATCACCAGCGACAACGCTGAAGTCACTGGCAGCAGCGAGGAAGGCCGCGAGTGGGAGCGCGACGTCGAGTTCAAGTACGTCGTGCCCAGCGGCAGCCTGAAGAACCTCACCCTGCGTGCACGCCATGCCGGATTCCGCTCCAGCTTCGCCCGCGACGCGGATGAACTGCGCCTGATCGTCAGTTATGCACTGCCGATCTGGTGATGACTGAACCAAAATAAAACTCCACAGGAGAACCCCGATGAAAACTGCCCTCTCCCGCATCGCCCTGATCACTTCCGGCCTGCTGCTGTCCACCCAATTGCTGGCAGAACCCAAGCGCCCCGAGTGCATCGCCCCAGCCAAACCTGGCGGCGGCTTCGACCTCACCTGCAAGCTGGCCCAGAGCGGCCTGAAGGACGGCGGCCTGCTCGAAGCGCCGATGCGCGTCACCTACATGCCTGGAGGCGTCGGCGCCGTGGCGTACAACGCCGTGGTAGCCCAGCGTCCGAAAGATGCCGGCACCATCACCGCCTTTTCATCGGGCTCCCTGCTGAACCTTGCCCAGGGCAAGTTCGGCCGCTATGACGAGAACGCCGTGCGCTGGCTGGCCGGCATCGGCACCGACTACGGCGCCATCTCCGTACGCGCCGATTCCCCGTACAAAACCCTGGGCGAACTGGTGGAAGCGGTTAAGAAAGACCCCGCCTCCATTGTTTTCGGCGCCGGCGCCACCATCGGCGGCCAGGACTGGATGCAGACCGCGCTGATCGCCCGCGCCGCCGGCATCGACCCGCAGAAGCTGCGCTACGTTGCGTTCGAGGGCGGCGGCGAAACCCTCACCGCCATGCTCGGTGGCCACGTGCAGGTGACCAGCAGCGGCCTCGGCGAGATCACCCCGCAACTGGCAGCTGGCAAGATCCGCGTTCTCGCCGTGCTCTCCGACCAGCGCCTGCCAGGCAAGCTGGCCGAAATCCCCACCGCCAAGGAGCAGGGCTTCGCTATCACCTGGCCGGTGATCCGTGGCTTCTACATGGGCCCGGAAGTCAGCGACGAAGACTTCAACTGGTGGAAGCAGCAGTTCGACACCCTGCTGGCCAGCGACGATTTCTCCAAGCTGCGTGAACAGCGCGACCTGTTCCCCCTCAGCCTCACCGGCGACCAGTTGAAGGCCTACGTCTTCGATCAGGTGAAGCAGTACAAGCAGCTCGCCGGCGAATTCGGCCTGGCGCAGTAACACGCCGCTCCGGCCCCCTCTCCCAACGGGAGAGGGGAGATCAATGATTCCTAGGTAAATCGCCATGTACGTACGAATCTTCGCTGCGGTCTGGCTGCTCGTCTGCGCCCTGCTCGCAGTGGTCGCCTGGGGCTTTCAGGCCCCCTTCAGCTACGACCCGGTCGGCCCACGCGCCTACCCCCTGCTGCTCCTGTTCCTGATGGCAACGGCCGCACTCTGGCTTCTCTACAAGCCGGGCGACACCGAAGACCTGCCGATTTCCTGGCCGCTGGCTCGCAAGGTTGCACTCTGCGTCGCCGCCCTGCTCGCCTACGCCCTGCTCTTCGAACCCCTGGGCTTCGTTGTCAGCACCACCCTGGTCGGCTTCGGCCTCGGCCTGCTGTTCATGGGCCGGCCGCTGCCGAGCCTGGTCAGTGGCGTGCTGATGGGCGTGCTGCTCTACGGCCTGTTCGACTACCTGCTGGACGTACCGCTGCCCCTGGGCCTGCTGGCCTTCCTGGAGAACTGAGATGGAAACCCTCAACTTCCTGGCCCAGGGCTTCGACGTCGCCCTGCGCCCGATCAACCTCCTGGTGGCACTGTTCGGCGCCTTCGTGGGCACCGTCGTCGGCCTGTTGCCGGGCCTTGGCCCGATCAATGGCGTGGCCATCCTGCTACCACTCGCCTTCGCCCTCGGCCTGCCGCCGGAGACCGCGCTGATCCTGCTGGCCGCCGTGTACCTGGGCTGCGAGTATGGCGGACGTATCTCGGCGATCCTGCTCAACGTACCCGGCGACGCCGCCGCCATCATGACCACCCTCGACGGCTACCCCCTGGCGCGCCAGGGCAAGGGCGGCATCGCCCTGTCGCTGTCGGCCATGAGTTCCTTCATCGGCAGCACCATCGCCACCATGGGCGTCGTGCTCTTCGCGCCGATCCTGGCCAACTGGGCGGTAGCCTTCGGCCCGGCGGAGTACTTCGTGCTGATGGTCTTCGCCATCGCCTGCCTGGGCGGCATGGTCGGCGACAAGCCGGTCAAGACTCTGCTCTCGGCGCTGATCGGCCTAGGTTTGGCCACGGTCGGCGTGGACGCCACCACCGGGGTCTATCGCTTCACCTTCGACAGCGTCGGCCTCTCCGACGGCATCCAATTCGTGATCGTGGTGATTGGCCTGTTCAGCGTCAGCGAAGTGCTGCTGATGCTCGAACACACCGCCACCGGCCAGCAGGCGGTCAAGGCCAGCGGGCGCATGCTGTTCAACTTCAGGGAGTTTTCCTTTACCTGGTGGACCAGCGTGCGCAGCTCCCTGGCCGGTTTCGTCATCGGCGTACTGCCGGGTGCCGGTGCCACCATCGCCAGCGCCATCACCTACATGAGCGAGAAGCGCATGGCCGGCAGCAGTGGCCGCTTCGGTGAAGGCGACCTGCGCGGCGTGGCCGCTCCGGAAGCGGCCAACAACGCCTCGGCCTGTGGCTCGCTGATCCCCATGCTGACCCTTGGCGTGCCGGGCTCGGGTACCACCGCCGTGATGATCGGCGCCCTGACCCTCTACAACATCACCCCCGGTCCGCTGCTGTTCGAGCAACAGCCCGACGTGGTCTGGGGCCTGATCGCGTCGCTGTTCATCGGCAACGTCATCCTGCTGGTGATGAACATCCCGCTGGTGGGCCTGTTCGCGCGCATGCTCAGCGTGCCGACCTGGATCCTGGTGCCGGCGATCACCATCGTCAGCGTCGTCGGCGTGTATGCCGTTCACAGCACCACCTTCGACCTGGTACTGATGGCTGCCCTCGGGGTGTTCGGCTACCTGCTGCGCAAGATGGACTTCCCACTGTCATCGCTGATCCTCGGTTTCGTCCTGGGCGAGCTGATGGAGTCCAACCTGCGCCGCGCCCTGTCCATCACCAATGGCGACCTCGGCATTCTCTGGAGCAGTCCGATCACCATCGCGCTCTGGGTGCTGACGGCGATCATGCTGGCGTTGCCGGGGATTCGCTGGATGCGCGCTCGGGCCAAGGCGAAGCTGGCCCATGCCTAAGTGGCTGCTGACGCCGCTGGTGGGTGCCGGCGGCGGCTGGCTGGCCAGCCTGGTGGGTTGGCCGCTGCCGTGGATGGTGGGCTCGCTGCTGGCGGTGATCGCCGTACGCTGCATCGGCAATCTGCCACTGGCGGAAATCCCCGGCGGCCGTAAGTGCGGTCAGTGGATCGTGGGCGTGGGCATCGGCCTGCATTTCACCCCGGCGGTGATCGAACAGGTGCTGGCCAACAGCGCGATCATCCTGATCGGGGCCGTGGCCACCACCCTTTCCAGCGTCATTGGCATCAGCCTGATGCTGCGCAGCGGCGAGGACCGCGCCACCGCCTTCTTCGCCAGCATGCCGGGCGGTGCCAGTGAGATGGTCAACCTCGGCCAGCGTAACGGCGCGGTACTCAGCCGCGTCGCCGCCGGCCAGAGCCTGCGCCTGCTGCTGGTGGTGCTGAGCGTGCCGGCGCTGTTCCAGTTCTTTCTCGGCGTTCCGGCCATCCAGCACCAGGCCGCAACTGTGGACTGGAGCTGGCTTGTGGCGCTGTTGGCCGGCGGCGCACTGTTGGCGATGCTGATGCAGCGTTACCACCAGCCCAACCCCTGGCTGATCGGCCCGCTGCTGGTCAGCGCCACCATGAGCATCGGCTTCGACCTACAGCTGGGCCTCCCGCAAGGCGCCAGCCAACTCGGCCAGTGGCTGATCGGCAGTGCCCTGGGCTGTCATTTCGATCGCGCATTCTTCCGCCGCGCGCCCTCCTTCATCGCCCGCACCCTGCTGGCCACCTCCCTGGGCATGGCCTTCGCCGCCGTGGCTGCAGAGCTGCTGGGCTGGCTGGACGGGCTCGACCACCGTTCGCTGATGCTGGGCATGATGCCGGGCGGCATCGCCGAACTCAGCCTCACCGCTGAAGCGCTGCAATTGTCGGTGCCCCTGGTCACCGCCCTGCAGGTGCTGCGACTGTTGTTGGTGTTGTTCCTCGCCGAGCCAGTGTTCCGGCGCTGGCAGAAGCAAGAGACCCATGCTTAGCCCGCCTCGTGCGGGCTCTTTTTTGTCCCGGCAACATCTAGTTGCGGGTGCGAAATCATTCGCAACAAGACGCGCCTATGCTCTTCCTATCCGATGGTTGCCAAGGCTGACCGCCATGTCCGGACGCATCGCGCCGCTTCGTCTCCTGCTGTTCGCTACCGCCCTGCTGCTGGCCTCCTGCAGCCGTCTCGATCTGGCCTACCGCAACCTCGACCTGATCATTCCCCTGTGGGTCAAGAGCTACGTCACGCTCGACGACCGACAGGAGCAATGGTTGGACTCTCACCTGCAACAGCACCTGGCATGGCATTGCCGTACGCAACTACCGATCTATGTCGACTGGCTGGAAAGCGTCCGCCTCCAGACAAAACAACCGCATCTGGAGCCAGCCACAGTGCAAGGCTGGATCGACAACGTGCAGAGCTCGGTGAAGCGCATTTCCGTTGAAATCACGCCAACGGTGATCGGGCTGACCGAGAACCTGAGCCCCGGGCAAGTGGGTGAGCTCTATGTCGCCATGGACGAGAAGAACGATGCGCTGCACGACGAGTACCTGGCGCCATCCATGACCAAGCAGGTGGACCAACGCACCCAGCGCATGGTGAAGCGGGTTGAGGACTGGATGGGCCGGGCCACAGCCCGCCAGCGGGCGAGAATCGCCGAGTGGTCGAAAGCCCAGGGCGAGTACAACCGGATCTGGATGGAGAATCGCCAGGCCTGGCAATTGGCCCTGCGCCGCACCTTGTACGCGCGTCACAATCCCGACTTCGCGGCGCAGTTGACCAGCCTGCTGCAGTCCCCGAAAACCCACGGGACCGCTGCGTTCCGGACTTTCGAGGCCCAGCAGCTCCAGACCTTCGCCAGCCTGCTTGCCGACCTTTTCAACCAGGCCGAGACGGACCAGCGCCAACACCTGGACAATCGCCTGGCCGACCTGGCCAGCGACCTGCGCGGCCTGGCCTGCTACCCGCGCTGACCGCTCAGAGCGCGGGCAGGCTCCACTCGATCGGCTCCAGCCCATGCTGGGCCAGGAACTTGTTGCAGCGGCTGAAGTGGCCGTTGCCGAGAAAGCCCCGGTACGCCGACAGCGGCGACGGATGCGCCGATTTCAGGATCAGGTGCTTGGTGGGGTCGATCAGGCGCTCCTTGCCTTGCGCGTGGGAACCCCAGAGCAGGAACACCAGGCGCGGACGACTCTGGCTGACCACCTCGATCACCTTGTCGGTGAAGGGCTGCCAGCCGGCAGCGGCGTGGGAACCGGCGCGGGCCTGTTCGACGGTGAGGGAGGTGTTGAGCATCAGCACGCCCTGATCGGCCCAGGACTGCAGGTAGCCATGGGACGGAATCTCGATGTTCAGGTCGCGCTTGAGCTCCTTGTAGATGTTCTGCAGGGACGGCGGCGCCGGCACGCCCGGCTGCACCGAGAAGCACAAGCCGTGGGCCTGCCCCGGGCCGTGGTAGGGATCCTGGCCGATGATCACCACCTTCACCCGCTCCAGCGGCGTGGAGTTCAGTGCATTGAAGATCAGCGGTCCCGGCGGGAAGATCACCTTACCCGCGGCCTTCTCCTGGCGCAGGAACTCACTCAGGGCCTGCATGTAGGGCTTGTCGAACTCATCCCGCAGGGCTTCTTTCCAGCTCGCTTCGAGCTTGATCCGGTCGTCGCTTTCAGTCATCGCGTTATCTGTTCCGTGGCGGTTGCCGGGGCGCTTCCCGCCCGATGGTCGGGCACCCTAAGAAATGCCCACTACCCTTGTCAATCAAGGACGCCAGGAGCAATCCCAAATGGACAACCGTCATGACAACGTGAAACTCGCGCTCTACGAGCGCTTTCTCAAGGACGCCGGTGCGTTGCCGCCGATGCCGGGGGTCTCCCTGCGCTTGCGCCAGCTGCAGACGGCGGACGCGGCCACCCACGAACAAGCCAGCGCCCTTCTGGAGACCTGCCCCGCGCTGGCCGATCGCCTGAAGGAATTCGCCAGCCTGCCCCTGCTCGGCCACATCCACCCCGGCGCGCAACTGACGGACGTAGTCAGGCAACTGGACGGCAGGCGCCTGGTCAACCTAGTGCTGGCCTTCGAACTGCGGCAGCTGTACGAGGGTAGCGAACCGAGCCTGGAAAAAGTCTTCAACAAGCGCTGGCGCCTCAGCCTGCAACGCGCGGCCCTCAGTGCCGGCCTGGCGCAACACCTGCCTCACCTGGAAGCAGAAGACGCCCTGCTGGCCGGCCTGCTGCAGGACGTCGGCAGCCTGCCGCTGTTGAAGGAACTGCACCAATGGCCGCAAGTGTCACGCCTGGAAGTCGACCTGCAGCGTCTCTGTGAACAACTCTCCGCCGAACTGGGCGTGCTGTTGCTCACCGCCTGGAAACTACCCGGCAACATGCAGGACTGCGCCCGCCTGCGCCGCGACTGGTGCCGCCAGCACAAGGGCCCGGTGGATCTGGCGGACGTGGTGCAGGTCGCCAGCCAATTACTGGAAGAACCCCGCGACGACGACCGCCTGGCCCGGCTGCCCGCCTACCAGCGCATGGAGCTGCCGGCACCGCACGCACTACGCGCCGAACTGGCGGAAGTCGTGGCGTTGTGGATGAAATTGCTGGGAGGGCGACCGGTGGAGACCGACTGACGGGCTTGTTCGCAGCGCTCCCCTCAGCCTCTGGGAATGTTTGAGCCAGGGGTGAGGGATGGTGGGGTTACCGCAGCTCGAGAGGCGGCCCTTCGGCCTGCTTGGCCAATGAATTCTCCCCCACCGGGT
>NZ_SCOK01000073.1:0-20710 GCF_005502555.1 Pseudomonas sp. D(2018) | reverse complement strand
AGTGAAACGACGCATCGCCGATGGTAGTGTGGAGCTTCTCCATGTGAGAGTAGGTCATCGTCAAGCTTCTATCCCAAACCCCCGAATCGTGACAACGGTTCGGGGGTTTGTCTTTGCGCCGGAGAAAGTTTGCCGACTCACGAAGTTGGTAGCGCCCAGAAACTCTTGAATCGCAACCGCCGGCGC
Source organism: Pseudomonas sp. D(2018) (assembly GCF_005502555.1). Taxonomy (NCBI): domain Bacteria; kingdom Pseudomonadati; phylum Pseudomonadota; class Gammaproteobacteria; order Pseudomonadales; family Pseudomonadaceae; genus Pseudomonas; species Pseudomonas sp. D(2018). The sequence goes on along the minus strand of NZ_SCOK01000073.1, from coordinate 20,524 downwards.
TCCGCTCGTCTAGAATAGCCGCGATACCTCGAGAGCCTTACCACCATGCCTGAACAGGCTGAACAACGCCCGCTTTCCGACCTTCCTTTGCACGACCTGATCGCCTGCCACGAATGCGATCTGTTGATGCGCCGCCCGGACCTTGATGAAGAACAGAAAGCCTGTTGCCCCAGGTGCGGCTATGAACTAGTGGTGCACCGTTCCAAGATGGAGCGTCGTGCCATGGCCTTGGTGTTGACCGCGTTGCTGCTGTTCGTCCCGGCCAATTTCCTTCCCATAATGAAACTCAACCTGCTTGGGCAGACGACCCATGACACGGTCTGGACAGGCGTTGTTGGCCTCTACAACACCGGTATGGGATCCGTCGCGGTGCTGGTGTTCCTCTGCAGCATGGTCATCCCTCTGATCAAGCTCCTCTGCCAACTGACCGTGCTGGTCTGCATCAAAACGCGCCGCGCACTTGGCCTGGGACTGGTGCTCTATCGGCTTTATCACCATTTGCGGGAGTGGGGGATGCTCGAGGTTTACCTCATGGGGATTCTGGTTTCCATCGTGAAACTGATCGATCTGGCCGACCTGCATCTTGGTATCGGTCTGGCCTGCTTCATTGGCTTGCTGCTGTCTCAGGTATGGCTCGAGGTGACCATGTCGCCGCATCAGGTCTGGGATGCGCTGGAAGCTGAAGGAGAAACTCATGCGCGCCATTGATGCCGGCATTATCGTCTGCGACGAATGCCACCAGTTGAATCGTCCAGGCTCGGATGAGGATCATGGCAACTGCCGCCGTTGCGGCGCAGTACTGTACCCACGGCGACCCAACAGTATCGTTCGAACCTGGGCGCTACTGATTACGGCTACGATCCTCTATGTCCCGGCCAACGTACTGCCAATCATGACGGTGAACTTCTTTGGCAACGGGTCCCCCTCTACGATCATGGGCGGCGTGCTGGAACTGATTCATGCCGAGATGGTGCCAATCGCGCTGGTGGTTTTTGTTGCCAGCATCCTCGTGCCCACCTTCAAGCTGGTAGGGATTGCGCTGCTGCTTTACTCCGTGCAACGGCGACTGCCCATGTCGCCGCGTCAGCGCATCCTGATGTATCGCTTCATCGAATGGATTGGCCGATGGTCAATGCTGGATATCTTTGTCATTGCCATCCTCGTGGCGTTGGTGAACTTCGGCAACTTGGCCAGCATCGAAGCCAACCTGGGAGCGGCGGCCTTCGCCAGTGTCGTGGTGACCACCATGATCGCGGCAGTGACCTTCGACCCCAGACTGATCTGGGACAACACTGATATGGACGACGAGAATGCCTGAGTTGCCAACCCCGAAAACCCGCAAAACCACGAGCTGGTCCGCAATCTGGGTACTACCGCTGGTGGCGCTGCTCATTGGCCTCTGGCTGGCCTGGAAGGCCATGAGCGAAGCAGGCATCGAGATTCAGATTCGCTTCGAGAACGGCGATGGTATTCAGGTGGGTAAGACCCAACTGATGTACAAGGGGATCCAGGTGGGGAAGGTGGTCGACCTGCATGTCAGCGATGACATCAAAGGTGTGGTGGCCACGGTTGAGGTGATGAAGGAAGCCGAGCCTTACCTTAGCAAGGACACCCGTTTTTGGCTGGTACGTCCGCGCGTTTCCCTCGCTGGTGTCACCGGACTGGAAACCCTGGTCTCCGGTATCTATATCGCCATCGATCCCGTGAAGGGGGAGGCGGCGCGGCGATATATCGCGCTGCCCGAACCACCGCCACTGTCCGACTCGCTGCCCGGTCTGCACCTTACCCTGAAGGCTGAACGCCTGGGGTCCCTTGAGCAGGGTAGCCCGGTCTATTACCGACAGATCCAGGTTGGCCAGGTGAAGAGTTACCAATTGGCCGAAGATCAGCGCACGGTCGAAATCAAGGTACACATCGAACAGCCTTATGCGCATCTGGTGCGCAAGCACACGCGTTTCTGGAATGCCAGTGGCCTCAACGTTACCGCGGGATTGGCAGGCGTGAAGATCCGCACTGAGTCCGTGCTCAGCATCATGGCCGGTGGCATAGCGTTCGCGACCCCAGAGCACCGCCAGGACAGCCCTCCCACCGACCCCAGCATCCCGTTCCGCCTGTATGACGGCTTCGAGTCTGCAGAAGCCGGCCTTAGGGTGCTGCTGCGCATGGATGACGTCAGCGGCCTCAGCCCGGGTAGCACGCCGGTGATGTACAACGGTGTGCAGGTCGGCACCCTGAAGAAGCTGGATATGGACAAGGACTTCACCGGCGCCACCGCCGAGCTGACCATGGAGCCACGTACCGAGGACTATCTTGTCGACGGCACCGAATTCTGGACGGTGAAGCCGTCGATTTCGTTGGCAGGCATCACCGGTATCGAGGCCCTGGTGAAGGGCAACTACATTGCCGTGCGCTTTGCCAAGGAGGGTACGCCGACCCGGGAGTTCAAGGTTCGACCCAAGGCGCCGCCGCTTAATACCGATGCACCTGGCCTGCACCTGGTGCTGACCAGCGATCGCCTCGGCTCCCTGGAAGTCGGTAGCCCGATCCTGTTCCGTCAGATGCGCGTGGGCAGCGTGCAGAGTTATCAACTGTCCCGTGATCAGCGGCGCGTGGTAATCGGTGTCCACATCGAACCCGAGTTCACCAAGCTGGTGAACGAGTCCACTCGTTTCTGGAATTCCAGCGGTATCACCCTCAAAGGCGGTCTGTCGGGCGTCGAAGTGAAGAGCGAATCGCTGCAGACCCTGTTGTCGGGCGGCATCACCTTCACCACACCGGACCCGAAGGCCAAGCTTGTCACCCGGCCGCGCCGCTTTACGCTGTTCGACAATGAAGCCCTGGCCATCGAGAAGGGTACTGTCATCGAGATCGCCATTCCCCAGGCTGAAGGCATCAAGGAAGGCACGCCGATCCGCTTCAAGGGCATCGATGTGGGCGAGGTGGAGTCGGTGAACCTGAGCAACGACCTCTCTGGCGTAGTGGTCAAGGCTCGCCTCACCCAGGCAGACGACCGCATCGCTCGTGCCGGGAGCCAGTTCTGGGTGGTACGTCCGGAGCTCGGCCTACTGCGAACGGCCAACCTGGACACGCTCGTCAGCGGCCAGTATCTGGAAGTCCTGCCGGCTGCCAAGCCTGGGGCTGCGCAGACGCGCTTCACTGCACTGGCCGAATCGCCGGATCCGGTCGCCCGCGAGGAGGGCTTGCGCATCACCCTCAGCGCGCCGCGCCGTGGCTCCCTCAAACCGGGCGTGATCGTCAGTTACCGCGAAGTACCCGTGGGCAAAGTGCTTTCCTACGAGCTGGGTAAGACTGCCGACCGCGTCTTCATCCATGTACTCATCGAGCAGCGCTACGCGCCCCTGGTGCACAGCGGCAGCCGCTTCTGGCACACCAGCGGTGTCGGAGTGGATGCCAGCCTGTTCGATGGCGTGAAGGTGCGAACCGGCTCTCTGGAGTCCTTGGTTGAGGGCGGGATTTCCTTCGCCACTCCGAACGAAGGACAGATGGGCAACGCCGCACTCAATGGCCAGACCTTCGCCCTGCATGACGATGCCGAGGACGAGTGGCTGACCTGGTCGCCGAAGATTCCTTTGGCGAAGTAACCACGCAACAAACAAATGGGCCGCAATTGCGGCCCATTTGCTTTCTGGCGAAAGGGTCAGGCGGGTACGGCCGCCTCGTCCTTCGCATCCTGGGTGGCGGTAGCCACGTCGCGACGCTTGATGAACTTCCAGTCCGCCTCATCGATGTAGATGCCGTTCGGGCCACTACCGCCTTCCAGGTCGATGGCGACGTTGGCCGATACCTGCGGCTTAACCGACGCGAGGATGGGTGTGAAGCCCAGTTGCTGGCTAGTTTCGATCAGCGCCTGCTGGTTGCGCTCGTCGATGTCTGCCGCCTCGTCCAGGTAGTAGGGCAGGCGAATGCGGCCGGCTTGCTCGCGGTCCATCAGGTGCAGCAACAGGTACATGTTGGTCAGCGCCTTGATGGTCATCGTGGTGCCGTTGGAGGCGGCACCGTCGATATCGGTGTGAATGACCGGCTGGCCGTGCACTTTGGTGATCTCGAAGGCCAGTTCGAACAGGTCTTTCAGGCCCAGCTGGTTGCCGTTGGCAGCCACCAGGCGCGCCAGGTATTCCTTGGCCTCTTCGTTCTTCGCATCCTGGTCGCTCGAGTTGGTCAGGTCGAAGACCGATAGGGTCTCGCCCTCCTCGTACTGGCCGGCACTATGGATGATCTGATCGATATGGCGCAGGGCATCCTTGTTTGGCGCGAGGACGATGCGGAAGCTCGAGAGGTTGGACACCTGGCGCTTGTTGATCTCGCGGTTGAACAGAGCCAGCTGGTGTTCCAGGTTGTCGTAGTCGCTGCGGATATTGCGCAGGGTCCGGGCGATGTCGGTGACTGCAGCGCGGCGTGCCTTGGCCAGCGTCAGGGCTTCGTCCTGGCGATGTGCATAAGCGTTGATCAGCAACTGCAGGCGGCGCTCGGCGTCGTCTTCGCTGTCGAACTTGGCCACGCCTTTGAGGCGGACCTGGGCGTAGAGCGCCTCGATCTGGCCGTCGATGCGCTGCAGCGCCTGCCAGGTGTCCTGGTAGTCGTTGAGCAGCGGTAGCAGGTTGTCCAGGCTGTCGTCCACCGGGTCCATGAAGGGCTTGCCGAAGGGCAGGTCGGCGGGCAGCAGCTGGCGGCGGCGCAGGGCGTCTTCCAGGGTGCGTTCCTTGGCTTCCAGGTCGGCGAGCTGGCGACCCACCAGTTGCAGCTTGGCGGAGAGCTGCTGGACGCGTTCGGTGAAGGCGTCGGCGGAGCGCTTGAGCTCGTCCTGGGTGGCTTCCAGCTGCGCCAGCTCTTCCAGCTTGGCCGGCTCTTCGGCACTGAGGGTCTGGGACTTGCGGAAGTCTTCCAGGGCTTTCTGGGCGTCCAGCACGTCCTGGTACAGCTTCTCGGCCTGGGCCTTGCTCGCGGCGCGGTCGGCTGCCACGGACTGCTGGGTCTTGAGCTGCTTCAGCTCGCGCTCCAGGCGGTCCTTCTGGTCGCGCAGGGCGGCGCGGTCGGCCAGCGCCTGCAGGGCCGGCGGCTCGATGTGGGACAGGTCGATGGACAGGCCCGGTACTTCGAACTGGCTGCCCTTGAACTGGTCGAGCACGGTTTCCAGGGTTTTCACCCAGGCTTCGCCGTCGTCGAGCTGGATGCCTTTCTCACCCAGCGGCAGGCTGAACAGCTGGCCGTTGAACAAGCGCATCAGGCGGTCCACGTCCGCCTGGGAGAACTCTTCGCGCAGGCGCGAGTAGCTGTTGTTGTCGGCGTGGTCGAGCTGCTGCTTGACCGCCTTCAGGCGTTTTTCCAGGTCGCGCAGGCGTTCGTCCAGATCCTCGGCGGAGAACTGGCGGGATTGCGCCAGGGCGCCGGCGAGTTCGTCGTGGGCGTCCTTGGCGGCGAGCAGCGCTTGCTCCAGCACCTTGGCGTTTTCCACAAGAGCGAAGCGGTTCTTCAGTACCGCCAGCTCACCCAGCCAGCGCTGGTTCTCGGTGATGGCGCGCTCCAGACGCATCATTTCCTGGGTGCCGCCACGCTGTTCGCTCTGCAGGCCGTCCTGTTCGTTGCGGTAGTGCTCGGCCTGGATCACCAGCTCCTCGCGGCGGGCGCCGGAGTAGTCCTGCCAGGTTCCCAGCAGCGAATCCAGCAACGGGGAGATGCGGTGCAGCTTGCCGCGCAGAATTTCGCGCTGCCCCACGCCATTGGCCAGGGCTTCCACCAGCGGGCCGGCGGAGACCAGCGCCTGATAGTCCTGCTCCATGCGGCGTACGTCGCGGAAGGCCTCTTCGCAGGCAGCGATGTAGTCCACGCTGCCTGAGCGCAGGCTGTGCTCGAAGGCATCGAGGAACAGTTGCTTGAGCTTGGCCGCGGTGATTTCACGCATGTGCAGCAGGTTGATGAACAGCGAGCGGAAGGTCTTCAGGCTCTGTTCGCTGGTAGAGCGCAGCGGGATCAGCGTCAGGTCCAGCGGGATCGACGTGTGACCACCCACCAGCAGGCGGCGCAGCTCATCGGGCTTGAGTTCGTAGGCCTTGATGCCTTCGCGTTCCAGGCTGTTGAACAGCTCGCGCTGGCGCAGGCAGGTGCCGTCACGCTGGTAGTGCTCCAGGTTCAGTTCGCCACGGTAGGCGAAGAACTGGTGGCCGAAGCCGCCGCCCGGACCGCGACCGGCCACGCCGATCACGTGGGGGCCGTGGGGCAGGGAGACTTCAACGAGGATGTAGCTGGTATCGGTGGCGAAGTAGAACTTGCGCGACTGCTCCAGGCTGTACTTGCCGAAGCTCATGTCCGACATGCGCGCCAGGATCGGGAACTGCAGCGCGTTGATCGACGCCGATTTACCGAGGTTGTTGGCGCCGTAGATCGACAGCGGGGTTTCCAGCGGGAACAGGCCGAGGCTGTATCCGGCGGTGTTCAGCAGGGCGAAGCGGCGGATGCCGTAGCGTTCCTGGCTCATGCGTCTTCCTCCTGGGCTGCGCGTTCTTCGGCCATGGCGCGGGCCAGGGCGTCTTCTTCTGACTCTGCGGATTCTTCGACGATTTCAGGGGTGTCGATGGGGATGATCGTGTCGCCACTGTCGTCATCCATGAGCACCGGGGCACGCAGTTCCAGGTCGGTGCTGTGCAGGCTGGCAGCCAGGTCGCGGTCGTGTTGCACGGCCAGGCACACGTCGAGGAAGCGGTGCATCGGCGGCAGGAAGCGGTAAATGCCGTTGCTGTCCTCGGCGAAGCCCAGCTGGGTGAGACGGCGGATCACCTTTTCTTCCAGCTCTTCATGGGTAGTCACCTCGGCCTGCATGAACAGGTCGCGGTACTTCTCCAGCAGGGCCGGCAGTTCGTCGCGGCCGATGCTGCCGCCATCGAGCACGGAAAGCGGGTCGCGGCCCTGGTCGGCCAGGTGCTCCACCAGGATGAAGGTGAACAACGCCAGGCGCTGCGCGGTCTTGTTCACCTGGGCGCCCATCTGCTCGGGCACGAAGTAGTAGAAACCACGCGGGTCGCAGACCAGCTCGAAGCCGAGGCCCTTGAACAGGGCGCGGTACTGGTCCTGCATGGTGGACAGCTGGGCGTAGCACTCCGGCTCGCTGCGGGAGAGGTGATAGCCCTTGAACAGCTCGCGGAAGATGGGCGCCAGCTGGGTCATTTCTTTCAGGTCGATATTCATCAGGAAGTCTTCTCGGCCGCGGCGGGTTGGCTCTTGATCAGGGCGTAGGAGCTCAGGCTGACCTGGTGCTCGGCGGTCAGGTAGTCACGGCGCTCCAGGCGATCGCGCGCGAAGCGCGAATCGCGGGAAAGACGCGAGAACCAGTAGAGGAGTTCGTCTGTGGCGCCGTCGGGCTCCTGCTCCAGCAGCCAGACCATCAGGTCCGGTAGCGGCAGGGCCTGCTCGCAACGGTCGAGCATTTCCCGCGCGGTCTTCGGTGAGCGCGGTGCAGTGGCCTTGCGTGTTCCGCCGGATTTCGGGAAGTGCGCCGGTTTCGGCTGGAAGCGAGCCAGGGCGTAGACGTAAGCCTCCACCTGCGAGCCGCTGCCGAGGAAGGTGGTCTGCGGCCGGGTGAACAGCGGCATGGCTGCTTGAGGCACGGCATCCAGGCCCTTCTTGCGGATCACCGACAGGGCCAGGGCGGCGCCACGGGTCACGGCGTTGTGCCGGCGTGCTTCCTCACGCAGCGGCAGCAGCAGTTCCCGGGCCTTGCGCAGGGTCAGCTGGGCGCTGGTTTGCATTTCCAGGATGCGCGCGTGGGTGCGCAGTACCAGGTCGTCGTCCACCAGTTGGCCCAGGCGTTGTTGCTCGCCGAGCAGGCGCAGCAGCACTTGCTCGACACGGCGCACGCCTTGTTCGAAGGCGCCATCGGCGGCGACCAGCTGGATCATCGGTTCAACGTATTCGTCCCAGGTCGCCAGTACTTCGGCGTAGCGTTGGCGCAGAGGGATCTGCCGGTCGCTGGTCTTGGCGCGATCGGCCACGGCCACCAGGGCCTGTTCGTCGTTATCGAGCTTCTTCAGGACGTCGCGCACACGCATGTCGAGCAGGCGCAGCTGGCGTGCCAGGTCGTTGCCGTCGCGGATCTCGAAGGCTTCCTGGATATAGCCGGCAAGGCGTTCCAGGTGGCGCAGGTAGGCTTCGATTTCCAGGCACAGGCCGAGGCGGTGTTCGCGCCGCAGGTAGGCGAGGAAGTCGTGGATTTGCGCGTTCAGCTCGAAGCGGTTCGGACTCTTGGCAACGGGAACCAGGATGTCCAGGCGCACCCAGAGGTCGAGCAGGGCTGTCACGTCGGTGGGCGTGCCCTCCGGCAACTGGCCGGCGAGCTGCACGCGCAGTTCCACCAGGCTCAGGGTGCCGGCATCGAAGCGCTCGCAGAGCGGCTCGAGCAACGTCCAGTGTTCGGCTAGGGCGCGCAATACGCGCTTGGGATCGATCATCGATTGGCCGGGGTTCGCTGAAAAAAGAGGCGATTGTACTTCAGGTTGCTGGCGGCGATTGAGCTTCAACCGATCAGAGGAGCGACACCCGTCGCGGACTGACGTTTTTTGGCAGTTTACGACTGGCATCGTGCCATTAAGCCTGCCGAAGAAGGCTACAAGTCCCATTCAAGTGTTTGAATTCCTTGGCATGTTTTCTGCGTTAGGGGATTGTCCGCTGCCCGACCGCAGAACCCATGAGCCCCGAATCCGCACTGATCGCTGACGCCCGCTGGGCAGAGCTGGAACGCCAGACCGACCTGGACTGGGAGCTCGACGCCATCACCAATCGCCAGGAAGCCATCGACTTCCTGCTGCACTTCGAAAACCGCCTGTGCGTCTATTCGGGCTATGTGGAGAAGCTCTACAGCCGCTACAGCTTCGTGGTGCCCGACGAGGAGCACGGTAGCATCACCATCCTTCCCGACGAGATGGCCTGGCACGACACCTTCCATGAGATTCCCGCCGACGCCGTGTTGCCCACCGGCATCCATATCCTGCCTGGCGAAGTGCTGGGCTCGACCGGCCTCTACCTGAAGATCCCCGGTGAACACCGCCTGAGTCCTTCCTACGAGCTGCCCTTCCACGACGGCCTGAGGCTGCTGATCCAGCGTTACCAGTCGCGGGGTGAGCAGTTCCTGCCGGTGCTGGTCAAAGGCGACCTGCGCGAGTACGAGGCACGCATGCCATCGCTGCACCTGCATCGCATTGATACGAGCCGCCTGGGACGCAACTCCCGGCTGGAGGTCTCGAACATCAAGGGCGCCATCGCCGATCACCTGATCGGCCTGTTCCGCCAGGGCTGACCTCTGCGTTACCCCTTTGTTGCGATGGGTAACAGCTGTCCGTCGCCGACTTCCTGACAAGCCCCCTCAACTCGACTATGGGTCGGGACGCTTCCCGGCTTGCCTCCCTATAGTGGCTAGAAAGGGGACGAGTCTTCGTCGCTTGCCCATACAAGAACAATCAGGGATGTCGCCATGCGTTCGAATCCGCTGCCCGCCTGGTCGCTGAAAGCCATTCTTCTTGCCGGGGTGTTCTCCACGTCCATCGCCCAGGCGCGAATGGAGGAGCTGGCCGACAGCGAACTGTCCAACATCACCGGCCAGGCCTTCATCAACCTGACCACCGATGCCAATGCCGGGATCAACTACACCCGCGTCAACTTCGGGGTGAACGTCGACACCCAGCTGAACATGAAGAAGCTCCAGCTCGGCCAGTACGACGACTCCGTTACCCGGGCGGGGGAAGTCGCCGGTTCGTCCGACATCCTCATCAACAACTTCGCCCTTGGCACCGTGAATGCGGACGGCTCGGTTAACCCATTCCGTATCGCCGATCCCTTCGTCGAACTGGCCTATTCCGGCAACAAGGTGGTGGGTGTGCGCATTGGCTTCGGCGAGGCCAAGGGCGTGTTGTCGGGGGATATCCAGAGCCTGACCGGGAACATCCCGGTGCACATCACCGGCACCGCCAAGCCCATTATCGACAAGGCTTCGGGGTTCGATCAGTTCCTCCTGGCGCTGGCCGGTATCAGTGACTCGACCAAGCTGCAGGCCGACGCCACCCTGGTGAACTCCAGCGGCAACGCCGATCCGGTACGCGGTGGCATGGCCGGCCTCACCAATGGCACGGCGCTGAGTTGCGTCAGCGGTTGTAACCTCGGCGGCCTCTCCGACGCTCTGCTCAGCCTGTTCAAGTCCAGCGGTTGCGGCATCCTCTCCCTTAATACTTGCTTCCCGCTCAGCGACTTCAAATCCCTGCCGGTGGGCAACATCAGCAACATGAACACCATGGAGGGCGCGGCGAAGGGCTTCTTCATCTCCTTCCAGACCCAGGACCTGGCGTGGAAGGACATGGACCAGAACGCCTTCATGACCGCCCTCAAGGGCGCTTTCATGAACATGCCCAAGTACCGCGACGCCAACGGCAACCTGGTATCGCCGATCAATATCGACTTCGAGCAGGCGTTCAATGGCATCCCGCGGCAGGACACCTGCCTGGGCACAGCCACCGCGGGGTGCTGAGCATGCGCAGAACCGTCGTGATCCTGCTGTCGTTGGCCGCCGCCACAGTACAGGCTGAACTCAAGGCGCTGGATGACGCGGAGCTCTCCAATGTGGACGGTGCCGGAATCGGCTTCGTGCTGGATCAGGTCCTGCTGGATGCCAATAACGCCACCATCACCATCAATGACATCACCAACGCCGCCAAGCAGAACGTCCCCATCGCGGTGAAGGAGTTCTACCTTGGCGCCGCCGGCAGCAACAAAGGGGCGAACTTGAGCCCGGTGACCATCGGACGGCTCGACCATCCCTTCGCCCTTAACCTGGCCAAGGGCGAAGACATGCGGACCCTGCGCGACGATGGGCAGTGGGTGCAGACCACCCCGAGCAATGTCACTGTCCTGGAATTCATGTTTCCCGAGCGGCTGACCGGTGCTGCCGGCCAACCCTGCATTGGCGGTTTCGCCGGTGCCGGCAACAGCTGCTCCAGCCGGGCCAGCGAAAAGGTCGACCTGGGGATTCGCTTTGACTTCCAGGTGGCTGCCGGACGCACCGATATCCTCAACCTGGACTTCGCCGAACTGGCGATGGATGGCTCCTACCTGCGCCTGTGGGGTGACAGCAGCCGCAACCAGATGGTCGGCGAGGCGCGCATCAACCTCTTCGCCAAAAGCCTGCAGATCATGAGCTGCGCGGCCGGCACCAGCGGTTGCAGCACCGCGACCGAACAGCGCGACCGCACCATCTTCCTCAACAACGCCTATGCCAATATCTCTCTCGGCTATGGCAAGAGCCAGCCGTTGCTGTTCGACGTGAGCAGCAACGGCCAGTTCGTGCTGGAGCTGCCCAACCCGACGGCGTCCGGCACCACCCAGGCGCAGAAAGACGCCCTGGCTGCTGACTTCTACGCCAACGCGCCGCGCACCAACATCGTCATCAACAGCCTCCAGACCGGTAGCGGCAGCTTCAACAGCGGCGGCTACAACTTCGGCTACAACGCCATCCAGGGCCTCAGCATCAATTACCTGAAGGTGACCAGCCATGACCTCTAGGGCGCTCTACCTGGCAACGTTGCTGGTACTTCCCATGCTGGCCAGAGCTGAACTGCAAGCGCTCGAGGATGCCGACCTGAGCCAGATGAGCGGGCAGGGCGGGGTGTACCTCTCTGGCGAATTCAGCATCAACAAGAACGGTGGCGTGCTCTGGAATACACCGGCGTCCAACAACCCGGCCACATGGACGGCCAACGAGCGCAGCTGCGCCATCGCTGGCGCCGCCACCCCGGAAAGTTGCGGCCTGCGCATCGCCATACGTTCCGAGGCTAATGGCGGCTGGTATGTGCTGGACAACCTCAAGGGCATCTTCAGCTTCGAGGGCCTGACCTTGAACACCCGACTGATCAACAGCGGTTTCGGTGGCGACGGTGCGGCCTTCAACCAGGATGTGCTGGCGCTGGGCCTGCCCAACGAGATGCGCTTCAAGAACGGCAGCTTCGCCTTCGGCGTGGCCAACCAGGGTGGCTGGCAGAACAAGTCCGGCACCGTCGCCAACGGCGGCAATCCCAGCTACCAGCAGACCAATATCTTCTCGGCGAAAATCGACGGCACCATCCGCATGCAGGGCAGCGTGCTGATCTTTCCGAAGAACTGAGGAACCGCCCATGCGCCCAGCCCCCTTGCTGTTCGGCATGCTCCTCGCCTCCCAGGCCCTGGCCATGGAGGCTCTGGACGACTCCACCATGGCCTCGGTCAGCGGCCAGGGCGGCATCAGCCTGGAAACCTCCAGCCAGGGCTGGTCGGCCAGCAACGTCAGCTACACGCAGGACGGCCGCAGCCTCAACCTTCGGGATGTGAGCAATCGCGCCGCCAGCGGCACTACCAGCACGTCCCAGTCGACCCTCGATGTGCAGGATGGCCAGTTGCAGGTCCAGCACAGCGCCAGCCCGCAGGTGCTGGCGGTGAACAACATCGAGATGGACGGCAGTAGCAAGAGCTTCGGTTCCTTCCGCGCCTTCTACACCCTGGGCGCCATCTTGAAGCTCAAGGGCGGCGGGGCCAGTGGCGTCAGTGGCATTGCGGTGGACGACAGCCGGCTGTCCCTTACCGACGTCACCTTTTATTACCGCGACAACGGCTTCGACCTCATCGTCAAAGGGCTGTCCTTCGACACCTACCTGGACAACGCCTACCTGGACATCGTCGGCGGCGGCACGGGCCAGGAGGTCAAGCTGAACCTGGGGGACGCCCGCTTCGTCGGGACCGTCGGCGGCATCAGCCTCGACCTTGCCCATGGCGACCCCACGGCCTCGCCCGCGACGCCCGGCGCGCCGGACCTGCGCGACGCCAACGCTAGCCGCAGCTTTGGCAAGCTGAGCATGGACTTGCGCCTGGGCGGCAGCCTCAGCGTCGCCAGCGGGGGCGCCAATGGCGAGGGCATTCGCATCCGCCCGGACCTGAACATCGGCAGCAGCCTGTTCCAGTACCAGGACGAAGGCATCCTGCGCGCCGAGAACTTTTCCGGCACCTTGCGCAGCCTCGGTGGCCTGACCATCGACCTGGCCCAGGACGTGGGCGGCAGTTATGCACAGGTGGCCTTCCAGGACCTCAAGCTCAACGCCACCCTGGGCGGCCTGATCATCGGCAACCCGACCAACCAGAAGCTCGGCAGCCTGGCCATCGACCTCAACTTCGCCGATGACGGCGCCAAGCAGAACTGGCTCAAGCTTCGTCCGGGGGGCGACCCCAACTCGGGTGCCAAGGGGCTGACCGCCGATATCAGCTGGAACATGGCCAACAGCTCGGTATCCCTCACCGATAACGGCAACAGCATGTGGTTCAGCGGCCTGCGCACCAACGGCACCGGCCAGCTCACCGTGGACCTGACCAAAAGTTGCGCGGGCGGGGCCAGCACCGGTTGCTACGCCGGCACCCAGAGCGACATGGGCAAGGGCAGCTACAACGGTCATTTCGACGGCCTGCGCCTTGGGCTTTCCAACATCAAGGGCGGCTACAGCTTCGACGGCCTGCGCGTCGGCTCGGCCGATGCGCCGTTGCAGGGCGGCACCGAACTGCTGGTGCTGATGGAGATCTTCCCGGCCTACGACTTCACCCTGAATGGCCAGATCACCCTGCTGCCGGGGGGGGGCAGTGGCGACGGCTTGCGCTACAACGCTGATTTCGTCTTCAGCGACGCCCGCGCTGCCATCACGGTGGATGAAACCGGCAAGGGCCTCTGGCTGGCCGGCACCACCTACGACATGCACTTCCGCGATGGCTCGGTGGACGTGAGCAACAACGGCATCGAACTGCGTAAGGGCACCTACTGGTCGAAGCTGGAGGTCAGTGACCTGCGCTGGGGCGATCGCGCCACCGGCACCAGCCTTGGCCGGTTGGTACTGAAACGCTTTGAGCTGGGCTCCACCCTGGCGGTGAGCTCTGGTGGTGCGGGCGCCCTGTGTGTCGGCGGTAGCGGCGCCAATGCCGGAGCCTGCTCGGCCAGTGGCGGCCGTTGGGAAGATCGGGGCAATGAAGGGGTGTCGGTGAAACTGAAGAACGTCTTCGTCCGCGATACCGCCATCGAAAGCACCACCAACGGCGTGGCCACCGACGAGAAGCGTAACCAGATCGTCTGGGAAACCAACCGCGTCAACGGCGTTGCCGGTAGCGGCAGTCAACTGGTTGTGGATAACTTCTCCACCTCCGACGGTAACCCCAGCGAGCCCGACGCCAACACCTACGGCTTCAACGCCGACCTCAACCTCGACGTTGCCCCGACCAAGGTCTGCACCAACAACGGCGGCAGCTGCACCCCCGTCACTCCCGACCCGCTGGGCTTTGCGGTGAACGGCCGCATCCACTTCAAGGAAATCAACGTCGACCGCCTGCAACACGTCCACCCCACGGGCGGCGCCGTCACCTCCATGTACGGCATCAAGGTGCAGAACGCGGATATCAGCGCAAACCTGACGGCTACACCGATCAATTGAAGTTCTGGGAGGCACGCCTGTAGGGGCAAATTCATTCACCAAGCAGGCCGAAGGGCTGCCCAGCATGGCGGGTTAGGGCAGCTGCGCCGCCCTTGGCGAGTAAATTCACCCCCACAAGACCATTCCCACCTCCCCACAGGGCCGCCACCCGCCCGCCGACCTTTCCGCCCACGGCTTTTCACGCCACAATTCCCTGATCTGGAGCCGTTGCCACAAGCAGTCCGGCACCATCAGCCTGAGCCCCGGCCGCACGTACGGTGGGGCCGTGAGGAGCGAGACATGAGCAGCCAAGATCGCGTCATCATCTTCGACACCACCCTGCGGGACGGCGAGCAGAGCCCCGGCGCTTCCATGACCAAGGAAGAGAAACTGCGCATCGCCAAGGCCCTGGAACGGATGCGAGTGGACGTGATCGAAGCCGGCTTCGCCATCGCCAGCCCCGGTGACTTCGAGGCAGTCAAGGCCATTGCCGACAGCATCAAGGACAGCACCGTGTGCAGCCTGTCGCGGGCAGTGGATGCCGATATCGACCGCGCGGCCGAAGCCCTGGCCGGCGCTAATTCCGCACGCATCCACACATTCATCGCCACCAGCCCCATCCACATGCAGTACAAGCTGCGTATGCAGCCGGACCAGGTGGTGGAGCAGGCCATCCGGGCGGTGACGCGTGCACGCAACCTCTGCGAAGACGTGGAATTCTCCTGCGAAGACGCCGGCCGCTCCGAGATCGATTTCCTTTGCCGCATCATCGAAGCCGCCATCGATGCCGGTGCTCGCACCATCAACATCCCCGACACCGTCGGCTACGCCATTCCGCACCAGTACGCAGAAACCATGCGACAGCTGCTGCAGCGCATCCCCAATGCCGACAAGGCCGTGTTCTCCGTGCACTGCCACAACGACCTCGGACTTGCCGTGGCCAACTCCCTGGCCGCCGTTGCCGTAGGTGCCCGCCAGGTGGAATGCACCATCAACGGCCTGGGCGAGCGCGCCGGCAATGCCGCGCTGGAAGAGATCGTCATGGCCATCAAGACCCGCCAGGATGTACTCGGCGTCTATACCAATATCGACACGCCACACATCCTCAGCACCTCGCGGATGGTGTCTGGCATCACCGGCTTCCCGGTGCAGCCGAACAAGGCCATCGTCGGCGCCAATGCATTCGCTCACGAGTCGGGCATCCACCAGGACGGCGTGCTCAAGCACCGCGAAACCTACGAGATCATGTCCGCCCAGTCCGTCGGCTGGCACACTAACAAGATGGTGCTGGGCAAGCACTCCGGGCGTAATGCCTTCCGCACCCGCCTGGACGAGCTCGGCATCCAGTTGGGCAGCGAGGCCGACTTGAATGCCGCCTTCGCCCGCTTCAAGGAGCTGGCGGACAAGAAACACGAAATCTTCGACGAAGACTTGCAGGCGCTGGTCTCCGACACCCTGGGCGAGGAGGCGCCGGAGCACTTCAAACTGGTCTACCTGGAAGTCGCCTCCAAGACCGGCGAAGTACCCCAGGCCAAGCTGGTGCTGGCCATCGACGGCGTGGAGCAAGGCTCCAGCGCCGAGGGCTCCGGCCCGGTGGACGCCACCTTCAAGGCCATCGAAAGTCTGGCCGCGTCCGAGTCGAGCCTGCAGCTCTACTCGGTCAACGCCATCACCCAGGGCACCGATTCCCAGGGTGAAGTCACCGTCCGCCTGGAAAAAGCCGGACGAATCGTCAACGGAAACGGTGCCGATACCGATATAGTTGTCGCCTCCGCAAAGGCCTACCTCAATGCGCTGAACCTGATGCAGGCCGGCGTACGCAAGGCTCACCCACAGGTTGCTGACGTTTGATCACAGAACACCGTCGTCGCGCGTATCTCAATGCCATGCAGGTAGCCACCTGGCTACCGCGCGTGGCATTGCCCTTTGCCGCGCCCTCCAATCTCGAATTGCTGGCCCTGGCCCCGGAAGTCCCCCTTGAGGACGCGCCAAGGCCAGTCGCAGATGTCGTTCCCGATGCTCCGGCCACCGAATCCCGCCCGGCGGCGACGTCCGTGCGCGCCAAGATCGAGATTCCCCGTCCAGGCAGCACTCCGCGCCCGGTCGCCCAGCCCGAACCCGAAGCGGCTGCCGAACCCGAAGCCGCACCGGCCAAGGTGGAAACGCTGCCGCCGCCGCGCTTCTCCCTGCAACTGCTGCGTGCCGGCAACTGCCTGCTGCTGGTGGAGTTGCCCACCGGCGAACCCTTCCAGAGCCGCGATCCGGCCTACCTGCTACTGAAGGACCTGCTGCGCGCCGCCAGCCTGCCAGACAGTCCGCAGATCCTCGGCGAACCGGTGCGCTGGCCGCTGCTCAGCCGCGGCAATATGGACCAGGGCCCGGACGCGGCCCGAGACTTCGTTCAGGGCTTCGTTGGCATGCGGGTGGAAGAGCAGGGTGATTGTGCCTGCCTCTGGCTCGTAGGCCTCCCAGCGGTGCGCTTTGCCGGTGAAGCCGACGCCACGGCCTTCAACCGCGAATTGCAGGTTGAAGGCCTGGGCGCCGCCTGGGCACTGCCTGGTCTGGAACTGTTGATGGACGAGCCCGAGCGCAAGGGCGAACTCTGGCAAGCCATGCGCCGTGTGATGCGCCGCTGGAAGAGCACTGAATGACCGACGCTGTTTCCTTCCGCCCGATGACCGAGGCGGATCTCGATGCCGTACTGAAAATTGAATATGCCGCCTTCAGCCACCCTTGGACTCGCGGTATTTTCACCGACAGCTTGAAGTCCTACGACTGCTGGTTGATGTTCGAAGGTGGTCAGCAGGTTGGCCATGGCGTGATCAACGTCATCGTCGGCGAGGCCCACCTGCTGAACATCACCGTCAAGCCGGAAAGCCAGGGCCGCGGCCTGGGGCTGCGCCTGCTGGAGCGCCTGATGGAGCGCGCCCGCGAGCTGCAGGCCGGCGAATGCTTCCTCGAAGTGCGCGCCAGCAACCAGTCCGCCTACCGCCTGTACGAGCGTTATGGCTTCAACGAAATCGGCCGTCGCCGCGACTACTACCCCGCCGTGGGTGGCCGCGAAGACGCACTGGTCATGGCCTGCACGCTGATCGATTGAGTCTCGCGCAGGCCATTGCCAAAGCTCCCGGTGCTCCGTAAGGTGCCGCCAGCCAGAAGAGGAGAAGACGCATGAGCGACCTGCAACAGCTGATCGACAACAACGCGCGCTGGGCCGAGAAGATCAAGCAGCAAGACCCGGACTTCTTTGCCAAGCTGGCCAAACAGCAGGTGCCGGAGTACCTCTGGATCGGCTGTTCCGACGCCCGCGTGCCGGCCAACGAGATCGTCGGCATGCTGCCTGGCGACCTCTTCGTCCACCGCAACGTGGCCAACGTGGTACTGCATACCGACCTCAACTGCCTGTCGGTCATTCAGTACGCCGTGGACGTGCTCAAGGTGCGACACATCCTGGTCACCGGCCACTACGGCTGCGGTGGCGTCCGCGCAGCAATGCGCGACACCCAGTACGGCCTGATCGATGGCTGGCTACGCACCATCCGCGACCTCTATTACGAGCAGCGCGAGCACCTGGCCACCTTCGCTACTGAAGAAGAACGCGTCGACCGCCTCTGCGAGCTGAACGTCATCCAGCAAGTGGCCAACGTCAGCCACACCACCATCGTCCAGAACGCCTGGCATCGCGGCCAGGAGCTTTCCGTACACGGCTGCATCTACGGCATCAAGGACGGTATCTGGAAGAACCTCAACGTCACCGTCAGCGGCATGGAACAACTGCCGCCGCAGTACCGCCTGCGCCCACTCGGACAGAACTGAATCATGACGCAGTACAACAGCCGGGCCGTTGGCCTGGCTTGGCTCGGCCTGCTTGCGGCCAGCGTTTTCTGGGCCGGTAACGCCCTCGTCGCCCGTGCTTTCCACGATGCCATCCCCCCCTTCAGCCTGGCCTTCTGGCGCTGGAGCCTGGCGCTGGCCATTCTCCTTCCCTTCGTAGCCCGCCCCATGTGGGAGCACCGCAGCGCCCTGCGCTACGCCGGATGGCGTCTGCTGGTAGTGGCGGCTCTGGGTATCAGCACCTACAGCGTGCTGCTTTACTTTGCTGCGCGCACCACGGTGGCCATCAACCTCACACTGCTCAACACCTGCCTACCGCTGGCAACGTTCATCGGCGCTGGCGTCCTGCTCAACGAATGGCCACCCCGACGCGCCTGGCTCGGCATGGCGGTGGCGACCGTCGGCCTGCTGGTGCTGATCGCCCAGGGGCGGCTGGAACAACTGGCCGCCCTGTCGTTCAACCCAGGCGACCTGATCATGTTGCTTGCCGTGGTGGACTGGGCGCTCTACACCCTGCTGCTGCGACGCTGGAACAGCTATTTCAAGCTGCCGCCGCTGGTGCTGCTGGGGGCGTTGGTGGCGTGCGGCGTACCCATGCTGCTGCCGTTCTACCTGCTGGAACTCGCCAGCGGGCAGCGCTTCGAACTCTCCACGGAAAACCTCGCTGCCATCGCCTACACCGGCGTTGCTGCCTCGCTGCTGGCCTACCTGCTTTGGAACCAGGGCATCCGCGTACTGGGGGTGGCCAAGGCGGTGCTCACCAACTACCTGATGCCAGTGTTCACTGCATTGCTGGGGTACCTGCTGTTGGGCGAGGGGTTGCAGGCTTACCATTGGTTCGGTGGGGCGTTGATTTTCGCCGGCCTGCTGCTGGCGACACGTCCGTCGTTGAGGTGAGCCCAATGTACGCGCTAGTCGTCATTCCCGGGGCCGACTGAGGTTGCTTTCAGTGCGGCGGCAACCCCGTACCAGACACTACTCTCCAGGCTCTGCAGAGCCATCATGCCGGCACCTTCTGCGCCGTATCGTCCCCCACCAGGCAGCGAGTGGCCGGCTACCACCGGCACCGTAACCCACTCTCGCCAAACGGCTGAAAACTGCCGTGGAGAACGTCCTGCTGGACGAGTGGCGGGCGGACTTCGGCTTCGAAACTATCCGCGTCAGCGGCGACCCAGCATCGCCCTGAACACCTGCACTGCCCGCCAGGACCGGCTCTGTTTAAGAGCAATAAGCTCAGCCTCCGCTTGGTTGGCACGTTGCCGCTCGGCTGCTAACGCGTTCGTCAGTTCCCCGACCGGAAAGCTGAAATGGTGGCCGTAGCGCAGCTTGAATTCACCCAGAAAGCTCGGTGGTGTTTCAAACGCGCCGATCAGGTTGCCTGAACCAATACAGTTGCCAATCCCCGCGGCACCAGGCCGCTCTCGTCGGCAAGAACCAGCTCTGTCGCTTGCGCTTGCCTGAAAGAGAGCGCACTGCATGTCGGTTGGCGCTGGGCGCAGCTAAGGCCAACAGCCACGTGTTACTCAAAAGAGAACCCCGCCAGGGCGGGGTTCTCGATAGTCAGCTTGAATCAATCGCTACCGGTCCTGGCGGAGCCTTCTCCACCAGGACCAACATCCTTTTAGGCGCCCGGAGTTCGAGCCGCGCCGAGCCATCCACAATCGGCCCAATCACGATCTCGATCCCCTCCGCTTTCAACATCGCCATCAACACTGATTCGCTGACTCCTTCCAGAACCCTCAGTGTCAGAACATCACCTTCCCTGCGTTCGCCAACATGAATTTGCATGTGGATTGCCTCGCATGGATGACTTCGCAAGGTCATCACGAAGCGTGAAGGTGGTCCATGCAGCCCAGAGTGAATCGGAATACTCCTACGCAGGTGTTCGTCGATGCTGATACTGATTAGGTTCCCTAGCTGGCTACACCGGGGGTTGAACCTTGGAATTGAGCGTTATGAATCACCCGAGCCGCACCCCGTTGAAACCCAAAGCCCCATAAATTGGGACTTCCAAACGTCGTCTATCCTCGCAAAACTGAATCGCCCCGGGTTTCGTAGAGGCCTCAACTCTTGAGAAGATGAGGCCATGAGAAAGACTGCGACCTACTGCCCTGAAGTCCGTGAACGTGCCGTGCGCATGGTTCTGGAGCACCTGAACGACTACCCCTCCGAGTGGGCGGCCATTGAGGCCATTGCCCCGAAGATCGGCTGTGCAGCGCAAA
>NZ_SCOK01000072.1:0-20807 GCF_005502555.1 Pseudomonas sp. D(2018) | reverse complement strand
GGGCGGGTCAGCGCGTGGCCGAAGGCGTGCGGAGAGCGGGCGGAGGGGTGCCGGGACGGCAGCAGGAACGGAGCATGGCGATCACCAATCTTGTTGTTGTCGGGTTGCCGGTCTCGTGCCGGCAATGGGGCGGATGCTAAGCGCGCAACCTTTCAGCCAGCTTTCGGCGGTGATCGGAGCCGATTGTGCGGAGTTTTAGCGACGAATGGCGGATGGCCGCCGTGTCGCTTCAGCCAGATACGCTGCGCATGACCAGCAGCAGCGAGCCTGCGGCGAGCAGCGTCTGCAGCGTGATGATCCCGGCCATGAAGTGGCTGTCGCCGCCGAGCTGACGGGTCAGCACATAAGCGGTAGGCGCGGTGGGCAGGGCGAAGAACAGCACCAGGATGCTGCTTTCCATGGTGGGCAGATCGAGCACGCGAGCCACCGCAAAGGCGAGCGCAGGCATGGCCAGCAGCCGCAGTGCACAGTTCCAGGCCAGTGCCGGTACTTCGCCGGCCAGTTCCTGCGGTCGCAATGCCGCGCCGACGCAGAGCAGGCCGAGCGGCAGGCTGGCCACCGCCAGCAGGTTGAGCAGGCGGTCGGTGCCGCCAGGCAGGCCGAACCCGGCGAGATTGACCAGGGCGCCGGCCAGGCAAGCGAGGATCAGCGGGTTCTTTGCCATCGGCAGCAGCAGGCCGCGCAGGCTCACGCCACGCTCGGCGGTCAGCGCCCAGACCGACATCAGGTTCACCGTCGGCACCATCAGCGCCAGCATCAGCGCGGCCATGGCCAGGCCGTCCTTGCCGTAGAGGCTGCCAATGGCCGCCAGGCCCAGGTAGGTGTTGAAACGCAGGATGCCCTGGGTGATGGCGCCGAAGCGCGCTGCGGGCCAACCCAGCAGGCGCCGGGCCAGTAGCAGTGCGAGCCAGCCGATGCCGAGGCCGAGGAACACCGCCAGGGCCAGTTGCGGCAACGCCGGGTTGTCGAGTGGGGCGGTGGCCAGGCTGCTGAACAGCAGGGAGGGGAAGAGGATGAAGTAGTTCAGCCGTTCGGCGGAGGGCCAGAAGGCTTCGCCAGGGAAGTCCCAGCGGCGCAACAGATAACCGCCGACGATCAACGCAAAGAGGGGCCAGAGGGCTTGGAGGAGGATCAGCACGGCGACATCCGGGTCAGCTGGGGACGCTCTATCTTCAGTTCCGGATCGGTGGCATGCAACCGCCTGCTAGGGTGAAAGGCAGTGCTCAAGCCGGAGATCATCATGGCCGAACTCCATACCGGCGGCTGTCATTGCGGGCAGCTGCGCTACGTTGTTGAAGCACCGCTGCGCGATGTCGCCCATTGCCACTGCTCGATCTGCCGGCGCACCACCGGAGGGATCGTAACCACCTGGGCGACGGTACCGCTCGCGAGCTTCCGCTGGACGGCCGGCACGCCGGCCGAATACGCCTCATCCGCGACTTGCATCCGTTACTTCTGTCCGCGTTGCAGCAGCCAGCTGGCGCTGTTCACCCAGCTCGCGCCGGACACGCTGGACCTCACCATCGCCACCCTGGACCATCCCGAGGCGGTTTCCCCTGACCGGCATATCTGGGTGACGAGCCGATTGCCCTGGCTGCATCTGGACCCGCAATTGCCGGAGGAGGATGAGGAGGTGTTGTGAGGGGCCAACGATACCCATCAGCAAGGGATCAAGGGAGCACGAGCCCGCCGGCGTCCTTGTGCAACTGGCGCAGGTGCGCACCGATGGCCTTGAGGTTGGCCTCGGTGGCGTTTAGCTCAGCCATGCGCTGGGGCTCCAGCAGGCTGCGCACTTCGCGGTCGAGGTCGTCGTTGAGCTTGCGCATGGTCTGCTGGCGGCTGCTGCTTTCTGCCTCCAGGCGCTGCCATTCGGCGCTCTGCGGCAGGCCATAGCCCCCTTGCAGCAGCTCCGCCGGGCGGCTGAGGAAGCCGCTGTTGGCGAGCAGTTGTTCCAGGGTGCCACCGGCCTTGGCGAAACGGGTCTGCCCGGCCTGCTCGCGGGAGCTGAGGTAATTGCGCTTGAGTTCGTCCTGGGCCAGCAGCAACTGGCGGCGCTGGGCAGCCTGCTCCAGCAGGAGCAGGGCGGCGCTGGCGCGTAGATCGGCCTTGTCGAACCAGGGGCGGCGCTGTTCGGCAGTCAGTTCCAGCCAGTCTTCCACCTCTTCCTGGGGCACCTTCAGCCGCTCGCGGATGACCGTGAACATGGCCTGGTAGCGGTCGCGGAAGGAGTCGAAGCGATAGCCAAGGCGCAGCGCCTCCCTGGGATCTTCCAGCGGCGTGCGGTCGGCCACGTCGCGACCCTCCAGCAGCTTCAGCAGGCCGTTGGGCATGATGCTGTCGAGGTCGCGCAGCGCCGGGTGATCGGTGCCGCTGCGGAGCAGCTTGAGGGTCTCCACCGCGCAGTTGTTGGAGAGGAACCAGTAGTCGCCGTCGTAGCTCCAGTGCATCTCGGCTGCGTGCTCCACCAGGGCGTCGACCTCCCCGCGGCTGAGCTTGAGCGGGACCGAGGCGAGGCTGCGCAGCTCCACCTTGGTGTATTCCTCGATCACCTGGTGCAATGGCAGCACGAACAGGCGGGAGGGATAGGCGCCGGTGAGGCCGTCCCAACTGGAAAGCTGCACATCGCCGACGAAGGCGCGGTAGGAGAGCACCAGATGCTGGTCGAGGTCGAGGCGGCAGTCCGGCCCACGTGGGCGACCCGGGGCGCAGATCACCAGGCGCAGCATGCTGTGGCCCCAGCGGCTGACCCAGTTCTGGTTGGCCTCGGCGAACAGGTAGTCGACTTCGTAGACGCGCTCGGGATCGAGCTTGCCCAGGGGCTGCTTAGCGAAGTCGCGGCCGGCGTTGAGGTAGGCGTAGCCGTCGTTACAGTCGGCCCGCTGCGCCGGCGCCCAGCCGAAGTGCGCGCGGTAGTAGCGATAGAGCGCCGGTCGGCGGCAGGCATAGGCCGGGTCGAGGAGAAAGTACTCCATGTTCACCGCGACGAATTCGCGGGGGTTCTTCAGCTCGTAGATGTCCGGGCTGCGTGCCACCTGGTGGTTGTCCTGTTCGCGCAGGCCACGCTTGCCGACGTACTGCGGCCAGCCGGCGAGGTCGAGTAGACGCGGGTCGTCGCTGAAGGTGAAGCGTCGTGCTGTCTGGCCCCGGCAATCGCCCGGCAAGCCCACCAGGCCGCTGCTGGCGGCCTGGTTACGGCAGCGGAACTGTTGCGTCCGGTCGGCGGCGGACCAGAGCCGGGCGCGGTCGTAGAGATGGGTCAGCTCGTGGAGCACCGTGGCGAGCATTTCGCGGCGCACGGTGCCGTGGACGCGGTCGGTTCTCTGCGTGGCCGCACTGCCATCGGTCAGGCTGGCCAGCAGGTTGCGGTTGAGCACCAGGGCGTCGAAACGGGTGGTGCGGCCGTAGCCGTTTTCCGGCAGATCAACGCTCCAGGCCACTTCCACGTCCCGATCCAGGCGCTGGATGAAGGCCGGTGGCAGGGCGGCGTAGGCTTCGTCCAGCAGTTGCTGGCTGGCCTGGCGCTGGGCCGGAGTGAGGCCTTCGCCGTCCAGCACCAAACGCAGGTCGGCCCGGGCCGTGGCCGCCAGCAGCAGGCCGCCCAGGCAGATCAGGCGCAACCAGATGTTCAGAGGTCGATACTCGTGCGGGGTCAGAGGGCGAGGATGCTTTCTGCCAAGGCCAGGTCGCTGGCCTCGCGGGCTTGCGGGAACTGCTCGCGCAGGGCACCGAAGGCGGCCTCCAGCTGGGCGCCACGGATTTCGCCAGCGCTGGCGACGAAGCTGGCGGCGTCGTCACGGGCGGCGATCACCACCTTCATGTCACGGATAGAGGTGGTGGTATCGGAGGTGAAGTCGAGGGTGCGGTCCAGCGCGCGGACGATGATGTTGCTGGTCGCCACCAGGGTCTGGGCCTGGGCGGCACCGGCAACGAGGGAAAGGGCGATGGCTGCGACAGACAGCGAGCGGCGCATGGAGGCTCTCCGTTGGAAATTTCTAAGGTAATTGGACGGAAATATCCTTCGGCAGTTCTCAGCCGCGGATACCGGGCGCGAAGGTTAGCGGAATGGGCAGACGAGAGCCAGGCAGCACGGGGGGTGCAGCCCGATGGGCCGCGCGTTGTGCGCGGCCCGATGGGTGCCGTCAGAGGGCGAGGATGGCCTGAGCCAGTTGCAGGTCGCTGGCAGCCAGTTGCGGCTGGGCGCCGCGGATGTGCTTGAACGCGGCTTCGAGCTGGGCGCCACGGATGTCACCGGCGCTGGCGACGAAGCTTGCCGCGTCGTCACGGGCGGCGAGCACGATCTTGTCGTCCTTGAACGAGGAGGTGACGTCGGAAGTGGCATCCGAGGTGGCCGCGACGGCGTTCACCACGGCGTCAGTGGTGACCACGAAGCTAGTGGCTGAGGCACTTGTGGCAAGCGCCAGCAGGGCGGCGGCGCTGAGCAGGCGGAAAGAGGTCATGGGGGGCTCCTTTGCTGACCGGGACGGTAGCGCGAAGAGCGCCACCGGCTGGATGGAAAGCCTAGTCAATGTGAGGCTCGCGGGCCAGTGCTGGCAAGGAGCCGCCCATGGCTGCAAGGCTCAGCGCCAGAACGGTTTCTCCAGTTCCGCGAAGCGATCGCTGGGGCTGATACCGACATCTGCGAGGGCGCGGCCATCCAGCTTCGCCAACTGACGGCGGGTGCGAGCGTTGCGTGCCCACTGGGCCAGGGTGGCGAACAGGCGCAGGTACCAGGGGGCCGCCGGGAGTCCGGTTGGGGATTGAGTTGGGTGAGCCGAGGCCGTCAGGGTGCGGTCCATGGCGTGACTCCTTCCCGCGTCGACGCGGGGATGGGTTATGGAGGGCCATGATCTCGTTCCCGGGGAAAACTGTGCAGTCACAGTCAGGTTAAATTGTGCTGTAGCAGGTTCGTACTTTTAGTAACTGTACTGGTTGGATTGAAACTGTCTGTGCCGGAAGAGTGGGGCGCGCTCATCCAGAGGCGGGGATGTGGGCGATGCAGGCGTTTCCTGGGCCCAGAAACGACGAAACCCGTCGCGGGCGGCGACGGGTTCTGTCTGGGGTATTGCCTGCGGGCCGTTCGGCCCGGCGAACTGCTTAGCGCCAGAAGGGCTTGTTCAGTTCGGCTTCGCGCTGGGCTTCGCTGATGCCGGCGTCGGCCAGCAGGCGGTGGTCCAGCATGGCCAGTTGGTGACGGCTGGCGATGCGACGCTGCCACAGCAGCAGGGTGGAGATGGTGCGCAGGGCCCACGAGGATTTCGGGGATTGTTCGGCGCTTTCGAAAATCAGGTCGGAACTGAGGGTACGTTCCATGGCGGCAGGTCCTTCCCGCTTGTGACGGGGCTTGGTTATCAACTGGTGCCTATGATCTACCCAGAACAGCCGCGACTGTAGTCACAGTTCCTCTAAATTGTGTTGTTCTTTATTAGCATGCTTATCAACTGTTCTGCTTAAATAACACGAAACTGTACAGGTGCCCCGTTGAATCACTCGTGATCCAACGGGAAACGGCATTTTTTCCTGTGCAAATAACAAGCAGTAGGCTTTTTGAACAGTACAGTTCAGGATTTTCAGAAACTGTTTTTTGACCTTTTTATCAGAAACAAAGGTTACAAGCTCATAACTGTTTTGCTCAGAGCGGATCAGTTGGCCAGCATTCGACCGTTTTCTTCCAGATTGATATGCCAGGACATGGCTTCGCGTAGCAGGTGCGGGGTGTGACCACCCTTGGCGCAGGCTGCACTGAAGTAATCCTGCAGCGGCTGGCGGTAATCCGGGTGGACACAGTTGTCGATGATCGCGCGGGCGCGCTCGCGAGGTGCCAGGCCGCGCAGGTCGGCCAAACCCTGTTCGGTGACCAGGATGTCCACATCGTGCTCGGTGTGGTCCACGTGGCTGACCATGGGCACTACGCTGGAGATGGCGCCGCCCTTGGCAATGGATTTGGTGACGAAGATGGCCAGGTGGGCATTACGGGCGAAGTCGCCGGAGCCGCCGATGCCGTTCATCATCCTGGTGCCGCCCACGTGGGTGGAGTTCACATTGCCGTAAATGTCGAATTCCAGCGCGGTATTGATGCCGATGATGCCGAGGCGGCGCACCACTTCGGGGTGGTTGGAGATTTCCTGCGGGCGCAACACCAGCTTGTCCTTGTAGCGCTCCAGGTTGCCGAACACGTCGGCATTGCGGCGCGCGGACAGGGTGACGGAGCTGCCCGAGGCGAAGCGCAGCTTGCCCGCGTCAATCAGATCGAAGGTGGAATCCTGCAGCACCTCGGAATACATGGTGAGTTCCTGGAACGGCGAATCGATCAGGCCGCACATCACGGCGTTGGCGATGCTGCCGATGCCGGCCTGCAGCGGGCCAAGGCTGTTGCTAATGCGGCCGGCTTCCACTTCTCGCTTGAAGAAGTCGATCAGGTGGTCGGCGATGGCCTGGGTCTCGTGGTCCGGCGGCAGTACGGTGGACAGGGAGTCCGGCTGCTGGGTGATGACGATGGCGGCGATCTTGGCCGGGTCGATCGGAATGGCGCTGCCGCCGATGCGATCGTCCACGCGGGTCAGCGGGATCGGCGTGCGGGTCGGCCGGTAGGTGGGGATATAGATGTCGTGCAGACCTTCCAGGTTGGGGTTGTGAGCCAGGTTGATCTCGACGATCACGCGCTTGGCGAAGATCGCGAAACTGGCGGAATTGCCCACGGATGTCGTTGGCACGATGTGACCTTGCTCGGTGATGGCCACCGCTTCGATCACGGCGATGTCGGGCAGCTTGAGCTGGTGATTGCGCAGCTGTTCGACGGTTTCCGACAGGTGCTGGTCGATGAACATCACCTCACCGGCATTGATCGCCTTGCGCAGGGTGCTGTCCACCTGGAAGGGCATGCGGCGGGCCAGCACGCCGGCTTCGGTGAGCTGCTTGTCGAGGTCGTTGCCGAGGCTCGCACCGGTCATCAGGCTGATCTGCAGCGGATGTTCCTTGGCTCGTGCGGCCAGTGCCTGGGGCACGGCCTTGGCTTCGCCGGCGCGGGTGAAACCGCTCATGCCGACGGTCATGCCGTCTTCGATCAGGGCAGCGGCGTCGGCCGCACTCATCACCTTGCCCAGCAGGGAGGGCAGGCGCACGCGATCAGAGTACATGGGGAAAACCTCGGACAACGGGTGGGAGCCGCGCAGTCTAGGGACTGAGGCTGTGCCCGGCTTCTATACCAAGGTCGAAGAAATGGCTCTATTCAGGGCCTTTTGTCGGTTAACGGCCGGCCGGTCGGATTGCCTGTAGGGGCGATTTCAATCGCCAAGCAGGCCGAAGGTCTGCCATCTCGAATCGGGGCCGCTGCGCGACCCTTGGCGAATGAATTCGCCCCTACAACCAAGGCACCCCATACCGGGAGCGCTGAAAACAAAAACCCCGGCACCAGGCCGGGGTTCTCGGTATCGCGGGGTAGGACTCAGTCGACAGCCTTGACCATGTCCTCGATCACTTTCTTGGCGTCGCCGAACACCATCATGGTCTTGTCCATGTAGAACAGTTCGTTGTCCAGGCCGGCGTAGCCGCTGGCCATGGAGCGCTTGTTCACGATGATGGTCTTGGCCTTGAAGGCTTCCAGGATCGGCATGCCGGCGATGGGCGACTTCGGATCGTTCTTCGCAGCGGGGTTGACCACGTCGTTGGCGCCGAGCACCAGTACGACGTCGGCCTGGCCGAACTCGGAGTTGATGTCTTCCATCTCGAACACCTGCTCGTAAGGCACTTCGGCCTCGGCCAGCAGGACGTTCATGTGGCCCGGCATACGGCCGGCAACCGGGTGGATCGCGTACTTCACGTTCACGCCACGGTGGGACAGCTTCTCGGACAGTTCCATCAGTGCGTGCTGGGCACGGGCCACCGCCAGGCCGTAGCCGGGAACGATGATCACGCTGTCGGCGTTGGTCAGCAGGAAGGCGGCGTCGTCGGACGAGCCGGACTTCACCGGACGCTGTTCCTTGCTGCCAGCCGCGGCTCCGGCGTCAGCTTCGGCACCAAAGCCGCCGAGGATGACGTTGAAGAAGGAGCGGTTCATCGCCTTGCACATGATGTAGGAGAGGATCGCACCCGAGGAACCCACCAGGGAGCCGGCGATGATCAGCATCGAGTTGTTCAGCGAGAAGCCGATACCGGCCGCCGCCCAGCCCGAGTAGCTGTTCAGCATGGACACCACCACCGGCATGTCGGCGCCGCCGATCGGGATGATGATCAGCACGCCGATGACGAAGGCGAGCGCCACCAGCAGGGCGAAGGCAGCAATGTTGCCGGTGAAGGTGAAGTACAGGCCCAGGGCGATGATCGCCAGGCCTACCAGCAGGTTCAGCTTGTGCTGGCCGGCGAACTGCACCGGAGCACCTTGGAACAGGCGGAACTTGTACTTGCCCGACAGCTTGCCGAAGGCGATTACCGAACCGGAGAAGGTGACGGCACCGATGGCTGCGCCGAGGAAGAGCTCAAGGCGGTTACCGGCCGGGATGGCATCGCCCAGGGCAGCCACGATGCCGAGCGACTGGGGCTCGACCACGGCGGCGATGGCGATGAACACGGCGGCCAGACCGATCATGCTGTGCATGAAGGCGACCAGTTCCGGCATCTTGGTCATTTCTACGCGCTTGGCCATGATCGACCCGGCGGTGCCGCCGACCAGCAGGCCGACGATGACGTAGCCGATGCCCTGGGTCGCCAGTTCGGCGCCGAGTTTATAGATGAGGCCAACGGTGGTGAGTACGGCGATGGCCATGCCGACCATGCCGAACAGGTTGCCGCGACGCGACGAGGTCGGGTGCGACAGGCCCTTGAGCGCCTGGATGAAGCACACCGAGGCGACGAGGTAGAGAACAGTGATCAGGTTCATGCTCATGGTCAGTGTTTCTCCGCAGCCGCTTTCGGCGCTTTCTTCTTGAACATTTCCAGCATGCGACGGGTGACCAGGAAGCCACCGAAGACGTTCACCGCAGCCAGGGCCACGGCCAGGGTGCCCATGGTCTTGCCCAGCGGGGTCACAGTGAGGGCGGCGGCCAGCATGGCGCCGACGATCACGATGGCCGAGATGGCGTTGGTCACGGCCATCAGCGGGGTGTGCAGGGCCGGGGTAACGTTCCACACCACGTGGTAGCCGACGTAGATGGCCAGCACGAAGATGATCAGGTTGTAGATGCCGTCAGAAATCAGATCCATGTCCGCTTCCCCTTAGCCGTTGTTACGGACGACCTGGCCGTCGCGGCACATCAGGCACGCGGCGACGATGTCGTCTTCGAGGTTGAGATGGAACTGGCCGTCCTTGTCGATGACCAGCTTGAGGAAGTCCAGCAGGTTGCGCGCATAGAGGGCGGAAGCGTCCGCCGGGACCATGGCGGCCAGGTTGCTGTGGCCGACGATGGTCACGCCGTGCTTGACCACCACCTGGTCGGCTTCGGTCAGCGGGCAGTTGCCACCCTGGGAGGCGGCCAGGTCGATGACCACGGAGCCCGGCTTCATTTCGGCAACGGTGGCCTCGTGCAGCAGGGTCGGCGCCTTGCGGCCCGGGATCAGTGCGGTGGTGATGACGATGTCCGACTGCTTGGCGCGCTCATGCACGGCCTTGGCCTGGCGCTCCATCCAGGAGGCCGGCATCGGGCGGGCGTAACCGCCGACGCCCTGGGCGCATTCGCGCTCTTCATCGGTCTCGAAGGGCACGTCGACGAACTTGGCGCCGAGGGATTCGATCTGCTCCTTCACCGCCGGGCGCACGTCGGAGGCCTCGATCACCGCACCCAGGCGCTTGGCCGTGGCGATGGCCTGCAGGCCGGCAACGCCAGCACCGAGGATGAGGATGCGCGCGGCCTTCACGGTGCCGGCAGCGGTCATCAGCATGGGCATGAAGCGCGGATAGTGGTGAGCGGCCAGCAGTACCGACTTGTAGCCGGCGATGTTGGCCTGGGAAGACAGCACGTCGAGGCTCTGGGCGCGGGAGGTGCGCGGCGCCGCTTCGAGGGCGAAGGCGGTGATGCCGCGGGCGTTCATGCGCGCGATGATCTCGTTGCTGAAGGGGTTGAGCATGCCGACCAGCACCGCGCCTACGCGCATGTGGGCCAGTTCGGCCTCGGTCGGGGCAACCACTTTCAGCACGAGGTCGGCACCAAAGGCAGCGGCGTCATTGCCGATGGCGGCGCCAACGGCTTCGAAGGCGCTGTCCGGAATGCAGGCGCTGACGCCGGCACCGCTTTGCACCGTCACCTGGTGGCCCTGGCTCACCAGCTTCTTGATGGTCTCGGGTGTTGCGGCAACCCGCGTCTCCCCGGCGTGGGTTTCGAGAGGAACACCGATGTGCACTTCAAATCTCCTGCGTGATCGATCTGGTGAACCAGTGCACTACGGATGGTGCTCTGGCGAGGCGGATCCGCCTTTCAACAGCCTGGTATCGCAACGGCCAAAACCTTAGAGGCGCGGCATTCTGCAATCGGAACCGCAACTGCTTCAAGCAGTTCTGGAGTAAAACGCTCTAATAACTACAAGTCATGTTTAGACCTGCTGTCTCTGGTTGGCCTTCCAGGCCCCGTCACGGCTGGCAGAGACCCTTGTTGGTCGGTTCAACCAGAACCGCGTCCTATCCCGAAGCTGAATGACTTTCCATCAAAGCGGCGCCAGTACAGGCTTGCAGTCCGTAACATCCTGCCGTTAATGGCTGGAGCACTGTTAATCAGACTTTTTAATAGTTGCCATAAGGCGGCGGAAAATGGGCGTTCTGTAGCTTTTGAAAATGTTTGACTACAGGGTCAAGAATGGCTTTTCGGCCTGTTTGCAGGGAGAAGCGTAGTTCGCGCGCAGGCCAGTCGCTCCGGGGGTTGCGCCATATTGTCGCGGTATGGAAAGGGGGGGAACGTTATTGGTAGCCCGGATTTCATCCGGGCTAGGGTTCTGCATTCAGTGCGGGGATGGGCACTGTCAGACCAGCAAGCCCAGCGTCTTGGCGCGCATCACTGCCTGCGTGCGGCGCTTCACGCCGAGCTTGCTGTTGATCTTCTTGGTATGGGTTTTCACGGTGTTCACCGAAATGAACAGGTAGCCGCCGATCTCCTGGTTCGAGAAGCCCTCGGCCAGCAGTTGCAGCACGGCGCGTTCGCGCTGGCTGAGCAGGCTGGCCTGGTCGCCTTCTGCTGTTCCTGTGCCGTCTCTGCGCGGGTAATCGCGCAGCAGCCCGTGCATGCCCAGACGCTCGGCGTGTTCCAGCGCCTGGCGTTGCAGTTCGCAGGCTTCGGTGCGGCCGAGGGCGCGCCAGGTAGCGGCAAGGGCAAGGCGCACTTCGCAGCCCAAGGGCGCGAGCTGCAGCAAGTGGCAGTGTTCCAGCAGCGGCTGGAGCAGGGCTTCGGCCTGTTCGGCGCGGCCGGACTCCAACTGCGCGCGGGCCAGCAACAATTGGTTGCGCAGGGGCAGGGTGGGGTAGTCCAGCGGTGCCATCCAGGCGCGCTCGCCAATGAAGTAGCGCTGGATGCGCAGGGCAGCCGGTTCGATACGCTCCCAGCGGCCTTGGCGCCCCTGCACCCGCATGCTTTGCAGATGCAGCACTCCGCTGTAGGAGTAGCGCCACACCTGGCGGCAATGCATCTGCCGCTCGGCCTCGCGAAGTTCCTGGTAGGCCTGGTCGAACTGGCCGCGGCGGGCGTGGAGTTCCGCCAGCCCGAGGAATCCGTGGAGGGCGAAGGGGTCCAGGCAGCCCAGGGCCTGCTCCAGGCCGGTGTGCAGGGCGCGCTCGGCGTCGTCCAGGCGATCGGCGATCAGGTGCAACTCGGCCTGGATCAGGTGCAGGCGGCCGAGCATCAGGCTGTCGACCTGTTTGCGCTGGCCGATCAGGGCAAAGCTTTGCTCCAGCAGGTTCTGGGCCCGGCCGAACTCACCGCGCAGCAGGAGCAGGCGAATTCGATCGAGGTTGATCAGCACCTCGAACAGCAGGCTGCCCTGGCGGCGGGCGATCTCCAGCGCCTTGTGCAGGTGCGGCTGTGCCTCCTCCGGGGCGCCGCTGGACATGGCGACCCGCGCCAGGCTGGAGTAGCACAACAGAATGGGCATCCAGTCGTGCTCCGGCAGGTGCTCCAGGGCCTCGCGACAGTGCAGCTGCGCGTTGGCCGCGGATTGGCTGCGCAAGGCCGTGAGTACGCCGTTCAGGGCCTGCCAGTTGGCCAGCAGCTTGCGGTTGCGCAGGGCGGTCGGCTGCGGCAGGAAGTGGCCGAGCTTGGCGATGCAGGCTTCGGCTTCGTCAAGGCGCCAGGAAATCAGCAGGCCCCAGGCATTCAGGCAGAGCAGGCGCGGGGTGCTCTCCAGCAGGGCGGCGGGCAGGCGTGCGCGCCAGGCCAGCAGGTGGGCCAGATGCTGTTCTCCGGTCAGCCATTCCTGGCCGAGGCGCTCCAGGTAATTGGCGGCCGCTTCCGGTTGGCCGGCACAGAGCGCCTGCTCGATGGCGTCTTCCACCTGGCCGGCGGCGATGAACATGCGGCAGGCGCTGAGGTGCAGGCGGGTGGCGGCGGCTTCGCTGATGCGATGGCGCAGGGTGCGGGCCACCGCGGGCAGCACCCGGTACCAGGTGCCGTGTTCGTCCAGCGGCATGCAAAAGGCCTGTCGCGCCAACAGGCGCTCGAAGAGCTCGGCGCCGTCGCTGTCTTCCCAGAGGTGTTGGCAAAGGTCGGCGGACACCTTCGGCAGGTGCGACAGGGCGAACAGGCAGTTGGCTTCTTCCGGGCTAAGGCGATTGAGCAGTTCGTGGTCCAGGTATTCCTTGAGCCAGCAGTGATTACCGCTGGAGCTGGTGGGGGCCTTGCCGGACAGGTGCAGACGCACGCCGGCGCACCAGCCTTCGGTTTCCTGCCAGAGCTCCTCGCGCAGGGCGGCGCTGGTTTTAGGCGCCAGTTGGTCTACCAGTCGCTCGTGCTGCTGACGGTCGAGGGCCAGTTGGTTGGCGTCCAGTTCCAGCAGTTCGCCGGCCAGTAGCAGCCGGGGCAGGTTCCAGGCCGGCCGCTGGCGCACGCTGACCAGCAGGCGCAATTCGGGCAGCGCGCGGGCCAGGAGCTGGTCGATGCAGTCATCAAGACCGGCCGGGGGGTGGCCTGGGTAGTCATCCAGGACCAGCCAGATCCGCTCGCCGCGATGGGCCAGCAGGTGCTGCAGGGCCTGGGCAGCAGGCAGCGATGGTACCGTTTCACCCAGCTCGGCCGCGAGTTGCGCGAGCACGTGTTCCGGTGGCAATGGCTGGCCGGCGAGGTTGAGCCAGATGACCAGGGCGGACTCGGTCTGGGTGCGGAGGAATTCGTTGAGTAGCACGCTCTTGCCAAATCCGGCCGGGGCGCAGAGCAGGCGTAGCTGGGCATCCTGCGCGGCGAGGCGGTCGACCAGCTGCGGACGCGGGACATGAGCCGGCGGCAGGCGTGGCAGGCGAGACGGAAGGACGTGCGGTGTCTGGCCGGGGCGGTGCATGGGCGGTTCTCGCGATGTTGTTGTTATGGATGAACCGAATCCTCGCAGACTAGATGGCCCCTGGGCGGGCTTGAAGCAGCATGGACAGCGCTGATGAGGCGCCATAACGCAGCGGGAAGGGGAAAGGGGGCGCCCCGCGATACGGGGCGCCCGTGGAGATCAGCGGATGCCCGCGTTGCGCAGGGCTGCCGGGGTGTAGTCGGCGCCGGTAGCGGCAAAGCCGAACTCGATGCCGTGCTTCTCTTCGTTCTTCAGGCCGAGGGCGATGTAGCGTCCGGCGATGATGTCGTAGAGGGCCTCGACCGCGTAGGTGCTGACCTGGCGCTGGAAGTGGTAGCTGGCGTGGCCTTCACCGACGCGCCAGAGCTGGCCACGGCCGTCGTAATGGTCGGCATAGGCGATCTGCCAGCTGTCTTCGTCGATGAAGTAGTGGCGCTTGGCATAGATGTGCCGCTCGTTGGGCTTGAGGGTGGCGACCACTTCCCACACGCGGTGCAGTTCGTAGCGGGTCAGGTCCTGGTTCAGGTGACCCGGCTGGACGATCTCCTTGTACTTGAGTTGGGGCGATTCGAGCTTGTAGCTGTTGTAGGGGATATACATCTCCTTCTTGCCCACCAGCTTCCAGTCGTAACGGTCCGGGGCGCCGGAGAACATGTCGAAGTTGTCGGCGGTACGCATGCCGTCTGCGGCAGTGCCGGGACCGTCATAGGCCACCTGCGGTGCGCGGCGCACGCGGCGCTGGCCGGCGTTGTAGAGCCAGGCCAGGCGTGGCTCCTTCACCTGGTCGATGGTCTCGTGAACCAGCAGCACGTTGCCGGCCAGGCGCGAGGGTGCCAGGACCCGCTGCTTGAAGTAGAGCAGCACGTTGGCCGACTTCTCCTTGTCCAGCTGGGCCATGTCCGCCGGGAAGGCGACTTCGTCCTCGAACTGCACCGGGGTGAAGGAACCGTTGGTCTGCGGCGTGGCCTGGATTACCAGGCGGCGGGCATTACCGCCGCGGTAGCGGGTGATGTGGTTCCACATCACCTGCACGCCATCCTTGGGAACGGGGAAGGCGTAGTAGTGGCTGTCGGCGAAGTTGGACAGGCCGTTGCCGCCGTCCACCGGCTGGGTGCTGAGGGCACTTTGCCGGGCCGCGTCATAGATGGCCTGAGGCGCGGCGGCGCTGCGGTGGCTGGGGTATACCGGGATCTTGTAGGTACTGGCGTAGCGCTTGAACATCGCCATCTGCCCGGGGGACAGTTTGTCCTTGTACTGCTCGGCGTTGGCAGCGGTGATGGTGAACAGTGGCTGCTCGTTGGCATAGGGGTTGCCGAGGAAGCCATTGGCGTCGACTACGGCGGCGTTGGTCGGCAGGCCGCCGGTCCAGGCCGGGATGCCGCCGTCGGCGTTGCCGACCTTTTCCGCGCCCAGCGGGGTAAGGCTGGCACCTAGCTGCGCGGCCTCTTCCTGAGTGACAGCGGCCATGACGTTGGTGGCCAGCAGGCTAAGGGCCAGGACACCACTTTGCAGGATGCTTCTCTTGGTCATTCCGGGAATCCTTGCGATCAGAAGTTGAGGCCGAAGCTGAGGGCGACGAAGTCGCGGTCAGTGGTCGTGTTGTAGTGCCCGCCGAAGAAGTCGGTGTAGCTGAGGCTGGCGGTGTAGGTGTTCTGATAGTCGGCGTTGAGGCCGAGGCTGATGGCCTTGGAGCCTTCGTTGAAGTTCGGGCCATAGCCGTCGACGTCATGGGACCAGGCGACGATCGGGGTCAGGTTGATGCCGGCAATGACGTTGCTGTAATCCAGGCTGGCGCGGGCGCGGTAGCCCCAGGAGCTGCTGGTGTAGAAGCCTTTGTCGTTGCACTCGCGCTGGGTTGGGCTGGTGGCGGTAAGCGCCTGGCAGAGCGCCTGGGAGGAGAGCTGGCCTGGACCGTAGATGGGGTCGCGGCCGTAGCGCAGTTCGCCGATGTCGTCGTTCAGGCCGCCGATATGGTTGTAGCCCACCTCGGCCACCAGGGTCAGGCGGCTGGCGCCCATTACCTGGTCAACGAACTGGGTGGCGGTGACCTGCGCCTGCGTGACCGGCTTGCGCTCGTAGCCATGCAGGTCTTCGCCTGCGAGATTGCGACCATGGCCGCTCTCGAAGACCGGCGAAACCGGTACGCCGAGGGCTGCGAAGGACAGGTCGGTACTGTTGAGTTGCAGTGGCATGTTCGGCCGGAAGCTGACTTCGCCTGCCAGCGACGTGCCTTCAACGTTGGTCTGGAAGCTCAAGCCGTAGAGGCGAATGTCTTCCGGGTACTCGATGAAGTAACGCGCACCAGGAGCGCCGGGGATGATCGCAGCGCTCGGGGTCGTGGTGCGAATGGTGCTGAAGATCGGGCCGCGGCTGTGATAGTTCATCGCATAGGCGCCGAACTCGGTGTCGTTCATTTCCGGCACGAACCAGCGCAGCGCTACGCCGAACTGGCCACTGTCCCGGGCGTCGCGGTCGCCGGCGCGGGGGATATAGAGGGTGCCACCGGTGTTGGTGGACTCGCCGGGCGGCAGGTCCGGTCCGGCGACCACCAGGCGGTCGACGCAACCGTCGGCCACCACGTCCGCGGTGGAGAAGAAGGTGCCGCAGTTATCGGCCACCGTCTGGTCCCATTCCAGCTGGTAGAAGGCTTCGGCGGAGAGGTTATCGGTCAGGCTCTGGGACAGGTAGATCATGTTCACCGGGATCAAGCCTTCCTTGATCTCGGCGCCAGGGCGGCGGAAGGCCGCTGCGTCGATGGGGTTGATCGAGTTGATGCTGTTGCCGATGAAGGTGCTTTCGCCCCAGCTCACCACCTGCTTGCCGACCCGGAAGCTGCCCGGCAGGTCGCCCAGGTTGTAGTTGTGGTAGATGAAGGCATCGAGCAACTGCGCGCCGGAAGACTGGGCCCCCTCTTTACGGTTGTGGTCGTCGATGTCGTAGAAGAGGCGGTGTTCATCCTTAAGTTCGAAGTCGTACCAGTACTTCCCGCGGAGGAATACCCCGGTATCGCCGTACTTGAGTTCCAGGTCGTGAATGCCCTTGAAGATCTTCGAGAAGGTTTCCCCCTTCTTGAAGTTCAAGCGGCCGTCGTCTGAGGTACGCGACAGCGCCTCGCCGCCGCTGGCGGTGGAGATGAACTCCGGATCGGGCGAACGCACGGCCCAACTGGCCCCGACCGAGAGGGAGGAGTCGAACTGAGCTTCGATGTCACCGATGTTGAACGTGATGGCATGTGCCTGGGCGCTGCAACCCAGGGCGACGGCGGCGGCCAGCGTGTGCGGCCGGAAGATTCCGCGCATTGTTCTTGTTGTCATGCGGCTCTCCAGAGCGGGTCTTGGGAGGCTTCATGCTAATCAGCCGCAACCTGCGCCATAACTGCCTGAACGGGCGATTTCACCTATCACCCGAGTGGGTGATAGGGCTGCTGGGAGGGGACGCTGGAAAGGGGTGTTTCGTAGGCGTTTCGAGGTGGGTGCCGAGGATTGCTACCTGGGGTTACAGCGGGACTCAATCCAGCCCGGCTTCACTTCGATACTGGTGGGCAGCGTCCACCAGCCAGTCGCGGAAGGCCCCCAGGGCGGCGGATTCGAGCTTGCGTTCGGGGATGATCAGGTAATAGGCCTTGTCGCTGCGGAAACTGTGGGGGTGAGCCACCATCAGGTGACCGTCGGCCAGTTCGCGTTGGATCAGGAAGGGCGGAATCAACGCCACGCCCATCTCGTGCATGGCGGCCTGGGCCAACATCGAGAAGAGTTCGTAGCGCGGCCCGCTGAGGTCGCGGGCGACGTTCATTCCAAGGGAGCTGAACCACTGGCGCCAGGCGTAGGGGCGGGTGGTCTGCTGCAGCAGTGGCAGGCGGGCGATGGATTCGGCATCCAGGCTGCTGCGCCCTTCCAGTAACGCCGGGCTGCACACCGGCACCGAGTTTTCGTGCATCAGGAAGTCGGCGCGAGTCCCTGACCATTCGGCATCGCCAAAATAAAGGGCGGCATCGAAGTCGGTGTCGGCAAAGAGGAAGGGGCGGGTGCGGTTGGTCAGGTTGACCGTGACTTCCGGGTGCAGACGCTGGAAATCCTTCAGTCGGGGTACCAGCCACTGGGTGCCGAAGGTGGGAACGATGGCCAGCTCCACCGTCATTGCGCCCTGCTGGCCCATCACGGCGAGGGTATCGCGCTCCACCGCATCGAGCTGGGTGGCGATACGGCGAGAGTAGGCCAGGCCAGCCTCGGTCAGTTTTACCCCGCGCCGTGAGCGGCGGAACAGCTCCAGGCCGAGGAATTCCTCTAACCCGGCAATCTGCCGGCAGATGGCGCTCTGGGTCAGTGCCAGCTCGTCGGCCGCCTTGGTGAAGCTCTGATGGCGTGCGGCGGATTCGAAGGCGATCAAGGCGGCGGTGCTGGGGATCTTCCGACGCATGCTGTACCTCTGCGGCACAAGTGGTGGCTGTAAATAGCGTGGTATAGCGTTTCGGAGTGAGAAATTAGCACAACAGCATGCGAAATCCTCGTTTGTCTGATCCGGCCTAGGCTGTCTAGGATGCGTCAACACTAATAAGGCAGGGTCCCGCGATGGCCCAGCCCCTGATTCCCGCTTACCGAGGACACTCCCCATGGCCGCCAAAGCAAGCTTCAACTGGATCGACCCGCTCCTGCTGGACCAGCAGCTCAACGAGGAAGAGCGCATGGTGCGTGACAGCGCCCAGCAGTTCGCTGCTGACAAGCTGGCTCCGCGTGTCCTCGAAGCCTTCCGTCATGAGCAGACCGATCCGGCGATCTTCCGCGAGATGGGTGAGACCGGCCTGCTCGGTGCGACCATTCCGGAAGCCTACGGTGGCAGCGGCCTCAACTACGTGTGCTACGGCTTGATTGCCCGTGAAGTGGAGCGCGTGGACTCTGGCTACCGCTCGATGATGAGCGTGCAGTCCTCCCTGGTGATGGTGCCGATCTACGAGTTTGGCAACGAAGCCACCAAGCAGAAGTACCTGCCGAAACTGGCCAGCGGCGAATACATCGGCTGCTTCGGCCTGACCGAGCCGAACCACGGTTCCGACCCGGGCTCGATGATCACCCGCGCCAAGAAGGTCGACGGCGGCTACCGCCTGACCGGCAGCAAGATGTGGATCACCAACAGCCCGATCGCCGATGTCTTCGTGGTCTGGGCCAAGGACGATGCCGGCGAGATCCGCGGCTTCGTGCTCGAGAAGGGCTGGCAGGGCCTGTCCGCGCCGGTGATCCATGGCAAGGTCGGCCTGCGCGCCTCCATCACCGGCGAGATCGTCATGGACAACGTCTTCGTGCCGGAAGAGAACGCCTTCCCGGACGTGCGCGGCCTGCGCGGTCCGTTCACTTGCCTGAACTCCGCCCGTTACGGCATTTCCTGGGGCGCCCTGGGGGCTGCTGAGGCGTGCTGGCACACCGCCCGCCAGTACGTGCTGGACCGCAACCAGTTCGGTCGCCCGTTGGCCGCCAATCAGTTGATTCAGAAAAAGCTGGCCGACATGCAGACCGAAATCACTCTCGCCCTGCAAGGCTGCCTGCGCCTGGGCCGAATGAAGGACGAGGGCACTGCCGCGGTGGAAATCACTTCGATCATGAAGCGCAACTCCTGCGGCAAGGCCCTGGATATCGCTCGCATGGCGCGTGACATGCTGGGTGGCAACGGTATCTCCGACGAGTTCGGTGTGGCCCGTCACCTGGTCAACCTGGAAGTGGTGAATACCTACGAGGGGACCCACGACGTCCACGCACTGATCCTCGGTCGCGCACAGACCGGCATCCAGGCGTTCTTCTGATCCTCGACCGGTTCTCTCCTTATATAGAAGGGAGGACCGGGTCCTTTCGCGAATCCAGGTGATCCCATGGCCGGTGCTCTCTCCCATATCCGTGTGCTCGACCTCTCCCGCGTACTGGCTGGCCCTTGGGCCGGTCAGATCCTCGCGGACCTGGGGGCCGAGGTCATCAAGGTCGAACGTCCGGGCTCGGGCGACGACACCCGCGCCTGGGGGCCACCTTTCCTCAAAGGCGCCGACGGCCGTGATACCAGCGAAGCGGCCTACTTCCTCGCGGCCAACCGTAACAAGCAGTCGGTAACCGTCGACTTCACCCGCCCCGAGGGCCAGAAGCTGGTTCGCGAGCTGGCGGCGAAGTCCGACATCCTCATTGAGAACTTCAAGGTGGGTGGGCTGGCGGCTTATGGGCTGGACTATGAATCGCTGAAGGCCATCAACCCGCGTCTTATCTATTGCTCCATCACCGGCTTCGGTCAGTCCGGCCCTTATGCCAAGCGCGCCGGCTACGACTTCATGATCCAGGGACTGGGTGGGCTGATGAGCATCACCGGGCGTTCCGATCAGGAAGAGGGTGCCGGTCCGGTCAAAGTGGGTGTGGCTCTGACCGACATTCTTACCGGGCTCTATTCCTCGGTGGCCATGCTGGCTGCACTGGCCTCAAGGGAAATCAGTGGCAAGGGTCAACACATTGACATGGCGCTGCTGGATGTTCAGGTGGCCTGCCTGGCGAACCAGGCGATGAACTACCTGACGACGGGGAATCCGCCACGGCGGCTTGGCAATGCTCATCCGAACATCGTGCCCTACCAGGACTTTCCGACAGCGGATGGCGATTTCATCCTCACCGTGGGTAACGACAGCCAGTTCCGCAAGTTTTGCGAGGTCGCCGGTCATCGGGAGTGGGCGGACGACCCGCGTTTTTCAAGCAACAAGGCACGAGTCGCTCATCGTGCCGAGCTGATTCCCCTGATTCGACAGGCCACCGTCTTCAAAACCACGGCTGAATGGGTCAGCGCGTTGGAAGAAGTCGGCGTGCCCTGTGGTCCGATCAACGACCTGGCGGCGGTCTTCGCCGATCCCCAGGTGTTGGCGCGGGGTCTCCGGGTCGAACTCGAGCATCCGTTGGCGGGTGTGGTGCCACAGGTGGCCAGCCCATTGCGCCTTTCCGATACCCCTGTTGAGTACCGCATGCCACCGCCGCTTCTCGGCGAACACACCCAGGACGTACTGCAGCGTGTGCTGGGACTGGCAGCGGAACAGGTGGAGGCGTTGCGCCAAGCAGAAGTTATCTAGCCCTTCTTATATAGGCATGAGAAAGGCGCTGAAGATAATTTCAATTAAGTGTTGACGGCGAAATCTGCATCCCTATAATGCGCACCTCTTCCGGCGCAGTTGCCAAGCAAAACTCCTTGTAGATCAATGAGTTAAGTGGTTGGTGAGGGTGTTGGGAGGTTCCGCTTCGCAAGGTTCGCCACTGGCGAATGAAGTTGGAAAGGAGGTGTTGACAGCGTGATTGAGCGCTGTAGAATGCGCCTCCCGCTGACGAGAAGAGAGATCG
>NZ_SCOK01000071.1:0-21185 GCF_005502555.1 Pseudomonas sp. D(2018) | reverse complement strand
GATTCCGCTCGGCCTCCTGAAGGGGCGCAGTCGCTGCCCCACCTCGTCAGCCCGGTTTCAGGCCCATGTGGGCTTCAGGATGGTTTGTACCTCGCCGACGCGAGTCACCCCTCGCCCTCTGGGAGAGGGGCCGGGGCGGGCCGCGTTCGGATGAGGGGGAGGATTGGCACGGAGGCCTGGAGGTTTCGGGCTAGAGGGCTGTATTCAACGTTGCAACAGCTAACGCAGACACAGCCAATTCATTCCCCAAGCAGGCCGCAGGTCTGCCTTTCACAGAAGCCAAGGGCAGCTACGCTGCCCTTGGCGATTGAAATCGCCCCTACACTGAACGCACTCAAACCAGACAGGGAGCTCCGCATGATCCTCTCCACCACCCCCACCCTCGAAGGCCGAACCATCCGCGAATACAAGGGCATCGTGGTCGGCGAAGCCATTCTCGGCGCCAACGTGTTCCGCGACCTGTTCGCCGGCATCCGCGACATCATCGGCGGGCGTTCCGGCGCCTATGAAAAGGAGCTGGCCAAGGCCCGTGAAATCGCCTTTGAGGAGTTGTCCGAGCACGCCGAAAAGCTCGGCGCCAACGCGGTGGTCGGTATCGATATCGACTACGAGGTGGTCGGGCAGAACGGCAGCATGCTGATGGTGAGCATCAGCGGCACCGCCGTGGTGATCTGATTCAACGGACCCTGGCCTGCACCCACCTGTGTGACGTGCAGGCCATAGGCCCCACCAGAAATGCGCGGCAGCCGGGACCAGCGCCGAAGGCCAATATCAGAAGCGCTCCTCGATCATCCTGAAGGGATAGGGCGCCGCCTTGTACTTGCCGAGCTTGCCACGCTTGGGCAGCTCCACTTTCTGCTCCCGGGTCAGATCCTTGTAGGGAATCTGCTTGAGCAGGTGGCTGATGATGTTCAGCCGCACGCGCCGCTTGTCTTCGGAATGCGCCATGTACCACGGCGCCCAGGATGAATCGGTGGCCGCGAAC
Organism: Pseudomonas sp. D(2018); assembly: GCF_005502555.1. NCBI lineage: Bacteria > Pseudomonadati > Pseudomonadota > Gammaproteobacteria > Pseudomonadales > Pseudomonadaceae > Pseudomonas > Pseudomonas sp. D(2018). The sequence continues at coordinate 20,200 of NZ_SCOK01000071.1, read as the reverse complement.
ATCTCGTCGCGGGCACGGGTGTAGTCGTCCCACCTGGCGTAGGACTTGAGGTCCATGGGCGACAGCTTCCAGATCTTGCGCCCATCATCGATGCGATCCTTGAGACGCCGGGTCTGCTCCTCGGCGCTCACTTCCAGCCAGTATTTGATCAGGATGATTCCGGACTCGACCACCATCTTCTCGAACAGCGGCGTCACCGCGAGGAACTTGCGCGCCTGCTCCTCGGTACAGAAGCCCATTACCCGCTCGACGCCAGCGCGGTTGTACCAGCTGCGGTCGAAGATCACGACTTCGCCGGCCGCCGGCATATGGGCCAGATAGCGCTGGCCGTACATCTGGGTCTTCTCTCGATCGGTGGGTGCAGGCAGCGCCACCACACGGAACACGCGGGGGCTGACCCGCTCGGTGATGGCCTTGATGGTCCCGCCCTTGCCGGCGCCATCACGCCCCTCGAAGACGATGCAGACCTTGAGTCCCTGGTCCACCACCCACTGCTGGAGCTTCACCAGCTCCACGTGCAGGCGTTTGAGTTCGCTTTCATATTCCTTGCGACCGAAGCTTTCGCTCTGCGCCGTCGCACCGGCGGCAGCCTTTTTCTTGCCCTTTGCCATGACCTGCTCCACTCCTGGGGGAATCCGATCATTACAAGCTAGCTGAGCATTGGCGTCTTGCAGGGCGAAACGGCAGGCGACACCCCGGAAAGCAGAACGCCCCGGCCTGCCAGGCAGGTCGGGGCGTTCCACGAGAACGGACTCAGGCGGTCATTCGGCCAGGCTCAACGCCCCCGTCAGCACCTTCTTGCCGCGGGTGGCCAGGCAGTAATACAGCGGCGCGGTCACCAGCAGGCCGGCCAGCCAGGACAGGTCGACGCCTTCGATGTAGTTGGCGTAGGGCCCGACGTAGAGCGCGGTATTGGCAAAAGGCAGTTGCACCAGGATGCCGATGAAGTAAGCGGTGATGGCATGCGGGTTGAAACGTCCGTAGATCCCGCCATCGGCCTTGAAAATCGAGGCGATGTCGTAGCGGCCGCGCTTGATCAGGTAGAAGTCCACCAGGTTGATGGTGGCCCAGGGCACCAGGACCAGCAGCAGCGCCAGGATCAGGCCGATGAAGTGGGAGATGAAGTTCGCCGAGGCACTCAGGGCCATCAGGCAGCAACCGGCCAGTACCACGGCCGACAGGACCACCCGCACGCGGATGCTCGGCGTCCAGCTACCGGCGAAGGTCTGGATCGAGGTGACGATGGACAGCACCGCGCCATACAGGTTGAGCGCGTTGTGGCTGATGATGTTGAGCAGGAACAGCACCATCAGCAGCGGTCCGAGCACGCCGGTGGCCTGTTTCACCGCGGCCATTGCTTCGGTGCCTTCAGGAGTCGCCAGCACGGCCACTGCGCCGAAGCTGAAGGACAGGATGGTGCCCAGGCAGGCGCCGAAGTAAGTGGCCCAGAACGGCTTGGCGATACCAATGCTGGCCGGCAGGTAGCGCGAGTAGTCAGAGACGTAGGGCGAGAAACTCAGCTGCCAGATGATCCCCAGGCAGATGGTCGCCAGAAAGCCCGACAGGTTGAAGCCACCACGGCTGAAAAAATCCGCCGGCAGCTCACTGCAGAAAATGGTGATGAAGCCGGCCAGCAGCGCGGCGCCCATTACCCAGGTGCCGATGCGGTTGAGCGTGTGGATGAAGCGATAGCCGATCACACCGATAGCGGTGGCACTGATGGCGCCAATGATGATGGCCGCCGGCAGCGGCACTGCCGGCGCGATACCGTGGATCGACTCGCCGGCCAGGACGATGTTGGAAATGAAGAAACCGACATAGATGACCGCCGCGAACAGCACGATCAGCAGCGCTCCATAACGGCCGAACTGGCCCCGGCTCTGGACCATCTGCGGGATGCCCATCTGCGGTCCCTGGGCGGAGGCCAGCGCTATGAAGACGCCGCCAACCATATTCCCCAACACGATGGCCAGCAGGCCCCAGAGCAGGTCGAGGTGGAACACCTGGACCACCATGGCCCCGGTGACGATCGGCAGTGGTGCAATGTTGGTGCTGAACCAGAGCGTGAACAGGTCACGTGCCTTGCCATGACGCTCGGCGGGCGGCACATAGTCGACGCTATGGTTCTCGATCAGCGTCTGCTGGGAATTCTCGGACATCGTCTTGCCTTGCTTATTGTCTTTGTAGAAAGCCACGAAGGGCGCAATCGGGTCCCGTGACGACGACGTCAGCCGCCCAAATGCGAACACCATATTATGGTATTCCAAGACTCAGACAAGGAGTTTTTAGAAGCAGAACTGTACTGAAAACTGCCAGACTTCTTGCTGAAACGATCAACCTTTCTCCTCTGGATGCCCGTATTCATTGGCCTCCAGCGGATTTCCCCACGTTCGTCGGCCTGCGCGCGGCTGTGGGAAAAATCTGCTTGCATTGCAGGTATTACGGTATACCATCAGACACAGATGCGCTGCCGGTCGCAGCCACTTGCTCCCGATAGGTACCCGAAATGATCGACACCAATGCCTACAAACAAGTCATGGGCTCCTTCCCTTCCGGCGTCACTGTCATCACCACCCTGGATGACGACGGCCAGATCGTCGGGCTGACCGCCAGCGCCTTCAGCTCCCTGTCCATGGACCCGGCCCTGGTGCTGTTCTGCCCCAACTACAGCTCCGACTCCTATCCGGTGCTGATCAAGAGCAAACGCTTCGCCATTCACCTGCTGTCCGCCGAGCAGCGCGACGAGGCCTACGCCTTCGCGAAGAAGGGCAAGGACAAGGCCCAGGGCATCGACTGGAGCCTGAGCGAGCTGGGCAACCCGATCCTGGCCAATGCCACCGCCATCATCGAATGCGAGTTGTGGCGCGAATACGAAGGCGGCGACCACGCCATCCTGGTGGGCGCCGTGAAGAACCTGATCGTCCCCGAGCAGGACGTGATCCCGATGATCTACTGCCGCGGCAAGATGGGCGCGCTGCAGGCCTTCGCCTGACATCAAGTTGATGTGTGCTTTGATTCCCGCCCCCTTGATTGGGGGCTTTTTTTGCCCTCGCATCGGGCGCTTTTCGAACTCATTGGCTATGTCTGCGTTGGCTGTTGCGAGAGATTGGCCATCGGGCCAGCTCCTACAGGCAATGCAGCTGCTTGCGACACGTGATGCGGACATAGCCAATTCATTCGCCAAGCAGGCCGCAGGTTGGTGCTGAGCTCCGCGAAGCCCAACGGCGACGCCTCCGCCTGGGCGTAAGGCAATCACGGGACCATCCTTACTGGGTAGTTGTTCTGGCGGAAAGACCTTGCAGATATTCCGTATTATGGTATACCAATATTCAGCAAGCCGCCCAGCAGGTCAGAAGCCCCTGGCGGCGTCACCCCACCGCAGCGGCCGCTCCGTGGCCACGCAGAAAAAGGTTCGAGGTAAGCGACATGAAATTCTCTTTGTTCGTGCACATGGAGCGCTACGACGAGCAGATCAGCCACCGCCAGCTCTTCGAAGATCTGACCGAGCTGACGCTGATGGCCGAGGCCGGCGGATTCAGCACGGTCTGGATCGGCGAACACCATGCGATGGAATACACCATCTCGCCGAGCCCCATGCCGCTGCTCTCCTACCTGGCCGCCCGCACCACGACCATTCGCCTGGGTGCCGGCACCATCATCGCGCCCTTCTGGCACCCCATCCGCGTCGCCGGTGAGTGCGCGCTGCTGGACGTGATCAGCAATGGCCGCATGGAAGTGGGCCTGGCCCGCGGCGCCTACCAGTACGAATTCGACCGCATGGCCGGCGGCATGCCCGCCACCAGCGGCGGCCAGGCCCTGCGCGAAATGGTCCCGGTGGTGAAAGCCCTCTGGCAGGGTGACGTTGCCCACGACGGCGAGATCTGGAAGTTCCCCACCTCCACCTCCTCGCCCCGACCGATCCAGAAGCCCACGCCGCCGATGTGGATCGCCGCGCGCGACCCGGACTCCCACAACTTCGCCGTGGCCAATGGCTGCAACGTGATGGTCACCCCGCTGATGAAGGGTGACGAAGAAGTCGTGGACCTGAAGAACAAGTTCGAAGCCGCCCTGGCCAACAACCCGGACGTGCCGCGCCCGCAACTGATGGTGCTGCGTCATACCCACGTGCACAGCGTGGACGACCCGGAAGGCTGGAAGGTTGGCGCCGCCGCCATCTCGCGCTTCTACCGCACCTTCGATGCCTGGTTCGGCAACAAGCAAACCCCGGTCAACGGCCTCCTCCCGCCGAGCCCGGAAGAGAAGTTCAAGGACCGCCCGGAGTTCGAGCTGGAGAACATCCGCAAGAACACCATGATCGGCACCCCGGAAGAAGTCATCGCGCGCATCCGCCACTACCAGGAACTGGGCGTGGACGAGTTCAGCTTCTGGGCCGACAACAGTCTCTCCCACGCCGAGAAGAAGCAGTCCCTGGAGCTCTTCATCAAGCACGTGGTGCCGGCGTTCCGCTAACCTCTGCTGCAGGCGGCCGGGTCGGGCGACCCGGCCGCTTTTCACCAACCCACAGGTGGTCGAACGCCATGCACAAGACTGGCCTCACCTTCTGCACCCGCAAGCCACTGCCCGGGGCCGCCATGGCCTATCTGCGCGGCAAGTGGACGCCCGCCCATCTCTTCCTCAAGCGCTTGCGCTCCTCCGTCACCGCCAAGCAGAACGGCTTCTGGCAGATAGTCCGCTGACCAACTCTCAACGCTGAACTTCGCCCGCGTCCGACGTTTCGCCGCCCGACCAAGGTGCCTCCGTGCGCCTGGCCGATGCGGCTCGCCGCCGCGTACTCATGGCTGAACAACAACAAGAGTTGCTCATGAACACAGACAGCGCCTGCCTGGTCATCGACATGCAGCAGGAGGATGGTTTCCCCCTGCATGACCTGCACCGGGTCATCGACAACAACGCCGAACTGCTCGCAGCACTGCGCGGCATCGGCATCCCCGTCATCTACACCCGCCACATCAACGCGGCGGACGGCAGCGACCTGCCGCCCGGCGAACCGCTGGACAGCGCCGGACGCCCGGTGAGCTACTGCGCCGGCACCCGCCAGGTCCAGATCATCGAACGCCTGGCCCCTCGCGCCGGCGACCGGGTGATCGACAAACCGCGCTACAGCGCGTTCCACCGAACCGACCTGGACCGGCAACTGCGCGAACTGGGTGCGAAGCGGCTGATCGTCAGCGGTGTGCTCACCGATGCCTGCGTGCTGGCCACGGTGATGGACGCCTTCGCCCTGGGCTACCGCGTCGACCTCATCGCCGACGCCTGCGCCAGTACCACGGAGGCGGCCCACAACGCCGCCCTGCTGATCATGGCCAACTGGGTCTATGCCCTCGAACTCTTCTCCACCGCCCAGTACCTGAAGCGGCTGCGCGGCGAGCCGCACCAGTCGTGCCGCCCGACCGAGCCCGACCAGTTCGCCCACCGCCCCGAGCAGTTCGTCGCCACCATCGCCCGCTTGCAGACCACGCTCGGCCTGCCGCGCCGGAATCAGGAGTGATCGCCATGCACGTCGAGAAAAGAAGCATCGATTTCATCCCCGAAAACGAACGTCACGGCCAGCCGGCGTCGCTGTTCTACATCTGGTTCGGCGCCAACATGAACATCACCACCATCGCCTCCGGCGTGCTGCCGGTGATGCTCGGCCTCAACCTGTTCTGGAGCGCCCTGGCGATCATCCTCGGTTCGCTGATCGGGGCCATCTTCATGGCCTCGCACTCGGCCCAGGGACCGAAGCTGGGCATCCCGCAGATGATCCAGAGCCGCGCCCAGTTCGGGGTGATCGGTGCCGTGCTGCCGCTGCTGTTCGTGATGCTCATCTACCTGGGTTTCTTCGTCAGCAATACCCTGCTGGCGGCCCAGGCCATCGCGTCGGTCAGCCCGCTGGACGGCAACGGCAACCTCTACCTGATCGGCGCGCTGTGCTTCCTGGTGGCGCTCTATGGCTACCGGCTGATCCACCGCCTGCAGAAGGTGCTGTCGTGGCTTTCGCTGCTGGTCTTCCTGATCGCCACCGCCATGGCCCTCAGCCTGCCGATCCCGGAAGGCCAGTGGTCGCTGGCGGGCTTCTCGCTGTCAAAGTTCCTGGTGGCGGTGAGCATCGCGGTCACCTGGCAACTGTCCTACGCACCCTATGTCGCCGACTACTCGCGCTACCTGCCGAGCACGACGCCCATGTCGCGGGTGTTCTGGTACAGCTACGTCGGCACGGTGGCGGGCGGGGCCTGGATGATGATCCTCGGCGCCGTGCTGAGCGTCGCCATCAGCGGCTTCTCCGACAACGTCGGTAGCCACCTGGCCCTGCTGTTCGGCGTCGCCGCGCTACCGGTGTTCGCCTTCATCCTCTACGGCCAGGTGGCGATCAACGTGTTCAACCTCTATGGCGCGTTCATGTCCACGGTGACGGTGATCGAGCCGTTCTCGCGCCTGCGCGTCACGCCTGCCGTGCGCGGGCTGTTCATGCTGGCCATCAGCGTGATCGCCACGGCCCTGTGCACCATCAGCCAGGACAACTTCATCAGCTACTTCCTGAACTTCATCTTCTTCATGAGCTACTTCCTCATCCCGTGGACCGCCATCAACCTGGTGGACTACTACTGCCTGAGGAAAGGGGATTACTGCGTACCGGACATCTTCGACCTGAACGGCCGCTACGGCCGGATCAACGGGGTGGCCTGCGGCAGCTTCCTGCTGACCATCCTGCTGGAGATTCCCTTCATGAACACCACCCTCTACGTCGGTCCCATCGCCCAGGCGCTGGATGGCGTCGACCTGGCCTGGGTGGTCGGGCTGCTGGTGCCGGCGCTGACTTACTACTGGGCAATGCGCCGTAGCCTGGCGCGCGACCTTCAGCTTTTGTAGCAACGCAGGATGGGTCGGGCGGCGTTCCGCGAGCTTGCGATACCCATCGCCCCTCCCGCCGATGGGTATCGCTTCGCTCAACCACATCCTACAAAAGCGCCCCTCGCGCAGTCGGTAGCCCGGATGCAATCCGGGCTACCGACTAGTCGCGGCGCTCGAATATCGCGCCCTCGATCCCCAGCACTTCGCCCGAACTGGAGTAGACGCCCACTCCTGTCTCCCAGACGTTCTTGATACGCCCATCGGCGCAGCGGATGCGGTAGCTCAGTTGGTAGGGCTCGCGCTTGAGCAGCGCGCATTGCACGCAGTACCAGATGTAGTCGGCGTACTCGTCGAGGATCAGCGAGCCGTAGCTGTGCTCGGGGTCGCGGGTCAGGTATTCGGCCGTGTAGCCGGTGAGGGTCAGGCAACCGGCGCTGACGTATTCCATGTACCAGGTGCGGTCGTTGTCGCCCCGGTAGATCAGCCCCGGCAGTTCATCGAGCAGCCCCGGAGCGGGCGGATTCGGTGCAGACGCAGCCGGGCGTGCACCCTCGCCGTGCAGCGGGACGTCGTCCACCCTGGGCCAGGAGGCGCTGCTGCGGTGGACCCGGGTGGCCAGTTCAAGACGCGAGTGCAGGCGGAATTTGCGCAGCAGGTTGCGCACGTAAATCTTCACCGTCCCGTCGCTGATGCCCAGTTCCCGGGCAATCTGCTTGTTGCTCAGCCCCGAGGCGATCAGCGACAGGGTCTGCCCTTCGCGCTCGGTCAGCTCATCGGCCAAAGGCACCGGTGGCGCGGCGGGCGGTAACAGACTGGCGTTGTGCATCCCTCTCCTCCTCCGGTGGTCGCCTCTGGGCTGGCAGGTCCCCAGAAGCAGCAACTTCCATGCCTCCGCGAGGGCACTACCCCTTTTGGCATACCTCCTCCTGCGGATTGAGCGCCGATTCCCAAAGAGAAAATATTTTCTCCACGAGGAAACAGGCGAATCCGCGAGGACACCATGAGCACCACTGCAACCGACCACCCGTTCAGCGTGCCGCGCTACCCCAGCGGCCAGCCGAGCCTGACAGCCACCGAGCACCTGCTGGTGACCCAGGGCACGGGGCGGGATGACTGCGCCGCCCTCGCCGCGCAGTTGGGCAGGGCCCGGCTGACCCACCTGGCCCTGCCGGACTTCCCCAACCTCGCCGCCCTGCAACTGGTCCTGAGCGCCCAGCTGAAGGACGCCCGCGTCGGCCTGCGCCTGGACCTTCGCGGCGAGGAAGCCTTCGTCTGGCCGCTGCACGCCCTGGCGCGAGCCGCTGGCCTGCAGGCCGACGAAATCCTCATGAGCAGCAACCCGGAAGGCACCCGCCGGGTGTTCTGTGTGCACTGTGCCACCTGCCAGCCGGCCACCAGCGCCGGGCACCTGACCTGCACCCAGTGCGGCGTGATGCTGGAAGTGCGCCGCCACTTCTCGCAGCGCCTGGGTGCCTACCTCGGGGTCTGCGCCGATGCCGACCAGCCCTATCAGGAGGTACAGCCATGAGCGCCCTGCTCGACGTCCGCGTCGCCGCCATCCGTGAGCTCACCCCGGTGATCCGCGAATACAGCTTCGAAGCACTGGCCGGCGCACTGCCGGGGTTCTCGGCGGGCAGCCACGTGCAACTGCACCTGCCCAACGGCCGGCGCAATGCCTACTCACTGCTGAGCGACCCCGCCGACACCCGCCAGTACCGCATCGCCGTGCGCCAGCAGGACGCCTCGCGGGGCGGCTCGCGCTACCTGCACCAGCACCTGAAGGTCGGCGACCGCCTGCGCCTGTCGCCACCGGCCAACCTCTTCCCGCTGCACGGAGAGGCACGGGAGCACATCCTGGTGGCCGCCGGCATCGGCATCACCCCCTTCATCGCCTACAGCCAGGAGCTCCTGCGCCGGGGCGCCGACTTCGAGCTGCACTACGCCTACCGCGCCGGCACCAGCGACGCCTATGTCGAGGAACTGCGCCAGCGGCTGGGCTCGCGCCTGCACGAATACATCGGCGGCCAACGCCGCCTCGACCTCGCCAGCCTGCTGCAGGGCCGCGCGCTCGGTGCCCACGTCTACGCCTGCGGCCCGCAATCCCTGCTGCTGGACCTTCAGGAACAGGCCACCGCCCAGGGCTGGAGCCCGCGCCGCGTGCACTGGGAAGCCTTTGCCGCGGCGGAGCCCGGCCAGCCGTTTCGCGTCGAGCTGGTGCGCAGCGGTCAGCAACTGGACGTGGCGGCGGACGAAAGCCTGCTGGAAGCCCTGGAAGCCGCCGGCGTGGAGGTGCCCAACCTCTGCCGGGGCGGAGTCTGCGGCCAGTGCCAGACGCCCTGGCTGAAAGGCGACGTGGAGCACCGCGACCACTTCCTCAGCGCCATCGAGCGCACCAGCAGCCTGATGCCCTGCGTCTCGCGCGGCTGCGGCAGCCCGATCCTGCTCGACCTCTGACCCGGAGACGCCACCCATGACCCTGACCTTCAAACCGCTGGAGAGCTACCGGGAAGACTTCAGCTTCCGCAACAGCCCGGCCGCCATCGCCCGTTTTCCCTTTCCCTTCCCGGAAGACCAGTACATGTACTCGGTCAACCTGGAGCCGGCGGTGTCCCGCGATCCCGGCTCGGTGTTCGAGCACTGTTTCGACGTCGACGAGCACTACGTCTCGGAAATGGCCGAGCGCGCCCGCGTGCTGGAGCTGGACCCCGACCGCTGCCTGGTGATGCCGCACATGGCCCAGGCCGCCTGGGACACCTTGGAAATGCTGATGGAAAACCTTTCCCGCGATTACCCGCAGCACTTCCGCCTGACCCGTGACGGCACGGCCTGGCACTGGCAGAACCTGGCGCTGGGCATCGACCAGCACTTCACCTACGGCGATCCGGCCACCCTGCCTTGCGAGCCACTGGAGTACATCACCCGCCAGATGCAGGGCGACTTCGCGGTGCTCGACCAGCGCGACGGCGACCTCTACATGGACGCCGGCATGGTCACCTGCCCGGCCGACTGGTCGCTGCGCTTCGACGCCGGCATGAGCTTCAAGCAGTGGCACTCGCCAGTGCCCATGGCGCACCAGATGGGCGTGTTCGACCGCGCGCTGAGGTACCTGCTGAACATCCAGGTCGGCCACCCGGTGCGCCGCCTGAACTGGACCCTGACCATCAACCCGCGCCTGGACACCTCGCCCGAGACCTACCACGAGTGGGGCAACGATCGCGGCAAGGTCACGCCGGAGAACGTTGGCCGCCTGGTGCACCTGCGCGTCGAGCTGCAACTGATGGCACGCCTGCCGCGCTCCAACGCGCTGCTGTTCGGCATCCGCACCTACCTCATCAGCCTCGATGAACTGGTCAGCAACCCGGCCTGGGCCCAGCGCCTGCACCGGGTGATGCGCGACCTGCCGGACCCCATCGCCGACTACAAGGGCATCACCCGCTACCGCCAGACGCTGGTGGACTGGCTACGCCGGTTCGACGCCGACGCCTGACCCATCACGCCATAGAACAACCACGACAAGAGGATTCCCCCATGGCTCACTCATGGCGCATCAGCGCGCTCCGCGAACGCCACCTGGCACTTGGTTCGAACCTGGAAGACTGGAACGGCATGGGCACCGCCTGGACCTATGCCAGCGACCTCGCCGACCACCACGAGGCCATCCGCACCCGCGCCGGGCTGATGGATGTGTCCGGCCTGAAGAAAGTGCACTACGTCGGCCCTCATGCCGAAAGCCTGCTGGAGCACGCCACCACCCGCGACATCAGCAAGCTGTATCCGGGCAAATCGGTCTACGCCTGCATGCTCGATGAAGACGGCACGTTCATCGACGACTGCATCGTCTACCGCACCGGCCCCAACGCCTTCATGGTGGTGCATGGCGCAGGCTCGGGCCACGAAGTGCTGATCCGCTCGGCCCAGGGCCGCCAGGTGGCGGTGCTGTTCGACGACGACCTGCACGACCTGTCCCTGCAAGGGCCGCGCGCCGTGGACTTTCTCGCCGAGCACGTGCCGGGCATCCGCGACCTGCCCTACTTCCACCACACCCAGACCAAGCTGTTCGACCGCCCGGTGATGATCTCCCGCACCGGCTACACCGGCGAGCGTGGCTACGAGATCTTCTGCAAGGCCGCCGATGCCCCGGCCATCTGGGACGGCATCCTGGAGAAGGGCAAGGAGCTCGGCATCATCCCCTGCGCCTTCACCGCGCTGGACTGGCTGCGGGTGGAGAGCTACCTGCTGTTCTTCCCCTACGACAACTCGCAGATGTACCCCTTCGCCGACCAGAAAGCCGGCGACACCCTGTGGGAACTGGGCCTGGACTTCACCGTATCGCCCGGCAAGCAGGACTTCCGTGGCGCCGGCGAGCACTACCGGCTGAAGGGCCAGGAGCGCTTCAAGATCTTCGGCGTGCTGCTCGACGGCCATGACGCCGCGCAGAACGGCGACACCCTCTGGCACGAAGGCCGCCAGGTCGGCGTCATCACCTGCGCCATGTACTCGCGCCTCACCGAACGCTCCATGGCCATCGCCCGTGTCGAGCCACAGATCGCCGAGCAGGGCGTGCCCCTGGAAGTGCGCGGCAGCCTGCAAGCCAAGGCCATCGCCCACACGCTGCCGTTCGACGACCCCGAGAAAAAGAAGCGCACCGCCAAAGGCTGAGCGCGCCGTTCCTTGCCTGCACGAGAGCAACCGACATGAATCACTACATCCTCAAGATCAGCTGCCCGGCCACCTCCGGCATTGTCGCCGCGGTCACCACCTACCTCGCCGGGCGGCAGTGCTACCTGAGCGAGCTGGCGCAATTCGACGACGAATACACCGGGCGCTTCTTCATGCGCGCGGTGTTCCGCTTCAACACCGGCGCCAAGCCGGACATCGACGCCCTGCGCCAGGGTTTCGATGACGTGGCCGTGCCCTTCGAAATGGACTGGGAGCTGTTCGAAGGCAACCGCCCCATGCGCGTACTGCTGATGGTGAGCAAGTACGACCATTGCCTCACCGACCTGCTCTACCGCCACCAGAAGGGCGAGATGGACATGCAGATCACCGCCATCGTTTCCAACCATCTGGACCTGCGGCCGATGGCCGAGCGCGAGGGCATCCGCTTCATCTACCTGCCGGTGACCCGCGACACCAAGGCCCAGCAGGAAGCGGCGCTGATGAAGATCGTCGACGAAACGCAGACCGAGCTGGTGGTCCTCGCGCGCTACATGCAGATCCTCTCCGATGACCTGTGCAAGCAGCTCTCCGGCCGCGCCATCAACATCCACCATTCCTTCCTGCCCGGCTTCAAGGGCGCCAAGCCCTATCACCAGGCCTATGAGCGCGGCGTGAAGCTGATCGGCGCCACCGCGCACTACGTCACCTCGGACCTCGACGAAGGCCCGATCATCGAGCAGGAAGTGCAGCGCGTGGACCACGCCTACCTGCCCGATGACCTCGTCGCCATCGGCCGGGATACCGAGACGGTCGCACTCTCCAAGGCGCTGAAGTACCACCTGGAACACCGCGTGTTCCTCAACGGCGACAAGACGGTGATCTTCCGATGAACGCCGTCCTGCCTCCCACGCTCATCGATGGCAAGGCGGCGGCCGCGCGGGTGCTGGCCGAAGTCGGTAGCGAAGTCCTCACCCTCAAGGCCAGCGGCATTGCACCGGCCCTGGCCGTGGTGCTGGTCGGCCAGGACCCGGCCAGCCAGGTCTACGTGCGCAACAAGGTGCTGCGTGCCGAGGAATGCGGTATTCGTTCGCTGGAGCACAAGCTGCCAGCCGAGACGCAAGAGGCCGACCTGCTGGCACTTATCCACAGCCTGAATGCCGACGACAGCGTGCACGGCATCCTCGTGCAACTGCCGCTGCCGGCGCACATCGACGAAACCCGCGTGCTGCAAGCCATCGACCCGCTGAAGGACGTCGACGGCTTCCACGCCGAAAACGTCGGCGGCCTCAGCCAGGGCCGCGAGGTACTCACGCCCTGCACCCCGGCTGGTTGCCTGCGTCTGTTGCAGGACACTTGCGGCGACCTCGCCGGCCAGCACGCGGTGGTCATCGGCCGCTCCAACATCGTCGGCAAGCCGATGGCCGCGCTGCTGTTGAAAGCCCATTGCTCGGTGACGGTGGTGCACTCGAAAAGCACCAACCTGCGCGAGTTGTGCCGGCAGGCCGACATCGTCGTTGCCGCCGTCGGCCGTCCGCGCCTGGTGGATGCCGACTGGCTGAAGCCCGGCGCCGTGGTCATCGATGTGGGCATCAATCGCATCGAGGAAGACGGCCGTTCGAAGCTGGTGGGTGACGTGGACTTCGACAGCGCCCTCACCCGCGCCGCCGCCATCACCCCGGTTCCCGGTGGCGTCGGCCCCATGACCATCGCCTTCCTGATGAAGAACACCCTGGCCGCAGCGCGCCTCCAGCACCCGGCCAGCGGCCTGCCCCTATCTACTGTGGAGAACCCAGCATGAAACAACGAGTCGCCATCATCGGCGCCGGCCCCTGTGGCCTCGCCCAGTTGCGTGCCTTCCAGTCAGCCCATGCCCAGGGCGCCGATATTCCCGAGCTGGTCTGCTTCGAGAAGCAATCGGACTGGGGCGGCATGTGGAACTACACCTGGCGCACCGGCCTGGACGAACACGGCGAGCCGGTGCACGGCAGCATGTACCGCTACCTCTGGTCCAACGGGCCGAAGGAATGCCTGGAGTTCGCCGACTACAGCTTCGACGAACACTTCGGCCGCCCCATGGGCTCCTACCCGCCCCGCGAAGTGCTCTGGGACTACATCAAGGGCCGCGTGGAGAAAGCCGGCGTACGCCCGTACATCCGCTTCAACACCACAGTGCGCGGGGTGACCTGGGACGCCGCCAGCGGCACCTTCGAAGTCACCGCCCACAGCTACGAGCAGGACCTGACCTACAGCGAAACCTTCGACTACGTGGTGGTCGCCAGCGGCCACTTCTCCACCCCCAACGTGCCCTACTTCGAAGGCTTCGAAAGCTTCGCCGGCCGCGTGCTGCACGCCCACGACTTCCGCGATGCGCTGGAATTCAAGGGCAAGGACGTGCTCATCGTCGGTGGCAGCTATTCGGCTGAAGACATCGGCTCGCAGTGCTTCAAATACGGCGCCCGCACCATCACCAGTTGCTACCGCAGCGCGCCCATGGGCTACCAGTGGCCGGAGAACTGGGAAGAGAAACCGCTGCTCACCCATGTGAAAGGCAGCACCGCGTTTTTCTCCGACGGCAGCAGCAAGCACATCGACGCCATCATCCTCTGCACCGGCTACAAGCATCACTTCCCCTTCCTGCCGGAAGAGCTGCGCCTGAAAACCAGCAACCGCCTCTGGCCACTGAACCTCTACAAGGGCGTGTTCTGGGAGCAGAACCCCAGGCTGATCTACCTCGGCATGCAGGACCAGTGGTACAGCTTCAACATGTTCGACGCCCAGGCCTGGTACGCCCGCGACGTCATCCTCGGCCGCATCGCCCTGCCCGAGCAGGCCACCATGAACGCCGAAGACCGGGCCTGGCGCCAGGAAGAGGAAACCCTGGAAAGCGCCCAGGCAATGTTCGAATTCCAGGGCGAGTACATCCGCCAACTGATCGAAGCCACCGACTACCCGACCTTCGACATCGCCGAGGTGAACCGGACCTTCCTGCAATGGAAGAAGGACAAATACGAAAACATCATGGGCTACCGCGACAAGTGCCACCGCTCGCTGATCACCGGCACCCTGGCGACTGCGCACCACACGCCCTGGCTGGAAGCCCTGGACGACTCGCTGGCCGCCTACCTGGCCGACAAGCCGACCGATCAGTTGAAGACAGCGAGCTGACGACTGCCCAAGCCGAGACCGGACCGTAGGGTGGGCTTCAGCCCACCAGATAAGGCCCACGTGGGCTGACACCACCCCACCCTTCCGGTTCGGCCCGCACAGCACCTGGTTTTCCTTGCGTGGAGCCCACAGCATGAACCTGCCCGTGATATCCCGGCCGCTGGAGCCGGCCCTGTTCGCCCGAGCCCCGGGCCTGGAACGCCACCGCGTCGCCCCCGCCGGGTTGACCGTCGTGGCCCTGGACGCGGGGGACCGGCTGGAGGTGATTGACCTCGAAGGCAACCAGGCCGCCGAGCTGCTGGCCTTCGCCGGCAACGGCCGCGCGGCGCTCGCCGCCCTTGGTCTTGCTTCCAGCCCCGGCGCCGACTTCATCGCCCACCTGCTGCACGACGGCAGTCCGGAGGCCGCCCATGTCAGTACCGGATTGGTCAGGCGCGGAGTCGATTGCCGCCACCTGCCGCCCGCCGCGCCGCTCTGGCAGCCCGGCACGCCAGCCGGCTTCAACCGCAGTTTCAGCGCCAGCGAAGCGCTGCTGGTGATAGTCGCCGCACCGGGCGGCCAGACGCCGGTGGACAACCAGTGGCGCGCCAGCGAGCTGCGCCTCGTGATCCACCGCGCCAACCCGCGCAGCGTGCTGGCCCCACCACTGCCGGCGCCGCTGGGCGAGCTGGTGGATGAATTCACCATCACCCCCGGCACCGCGCGGGACTACGTCGTCGGCGCCGGCCAGTACATCCAGGTGCTGGACGTCGCCGGGCGCCAGTGTTCGGACTTCGTCGCCTTCGACCGCCGTGGCCTCGATGCCGGCCGCGAGATCGACCTCGACCCCACCGTCACCCGCACCCTGAACGGCAACGCCTACCCCGGCCCCGGCCTGTTCAGCCGTTTTTTCGACCGCAACCTGCAGCCCATGCTGGAAGTGGTGCGCGACACCGTCGGCCGCCACGACACCTTCGCCCTGGCCTGCACCGCGCGCTACTACGAATCCCAGGGTTACTTCGGCCACGCCAACTGCAGCGACAACATCAGCCGCGCGGTGGCAAAGCACGGCGTGCAAGGCCGCGCCGGCTGGCCGGCGATCAACTTCTTCTTCAACACCGGGGTGGACGCCCACCAGCACCTCACCCTCGACGAGCCCTGGTCGCGCCCCGGCGACTACGTGCTGCTGCGCGCCATGACCGACCTGGTCTGCGCCAGCAGTTCCTGCCCGGACGACATCGACCCGGCCAACGGCTGGCAGCCCACCGACATCCACATCCGCGTGTATTCCGAACAGGAGCGTTTCAGTATTGCCATGGCCACTCGCAAGACACCCGACGCCGACCCGGTGCTGACCCGCGAGAGCGGCTTCCACCCCGGCACCTCCGCCCTCACCCGCCAGTTCGTCGACTATCGCGGCTTCTGGACGCCGATGCAGTTCGACGGCTATGGCGCTATCGAGGAATACCACGGCTGCCGCGAAAAGGCTGCGGTGATGGACCTGTCCGCCCTGCGCAAGTTCGAGGTGCTCGGCCCCGACGCCGAAGCCCTGCTGGACCATTGCCTGACCCGCGACGTGCGCAAGCTCGCGGTGGGCCAGGTGGTGTACTCGGCCCTGTGTTTCGAGCACGGCGGCATGCTCGACGACGGCACGCTACTTCGTCTTGGCGCCGATGCATTCCGCTGGATTGGCGGCGAGGACTACGCCGGCGTCTGGCTGCGCGAGCAGGCCGAGAAGCTCGGCATGAAGGTGTGGATCAAGAGCGCCTCGGAGCAGATCCACAACATTGCCGTGCAAGGCCCACTGGCCCGCACCCTGCTGAAAGACATGGTCTGGACGCCGGGCACCCAACCCGCACTTGCAGACCTCGGCTGGTTCCGCTTCCTCGTCGGCCGCCTCGACGACTACAACGGCCCGCCGCTGATGGTCTCGCGCACCGGCTACACCGGCGAACTGGGCTATGAAATCTGGTGCCACCCCAGCGACGCCATGGCGGTGTGGAAGCGCCTCTGGCAGCTCGGCGAGCCGCTGGGTCTGGTGCCCCTGGGCCTGCACGCGCTGGACATGCTGCGCATCGAGGCCGGGCTGATCTTCGCCGGCTACGAATTCAACGACCAGACCGACCCCTTCGAGGCCGGCATCGGCTTCTGCGTGCCACTGAAAACCAAACAGGCCGACTTCATCGGCAAGGATGCACTGCTACGGCGCGGCGCCAACCCGCAGCACAAGCTGGTGGGGCTGGAACTGGAGGGCAACGAACCAGCCGCCCATGGCGACTGCGTACGCGTGGGCCGCGCCCAGGTCGGCGTCATCACCAGCGCCACCCGCTCACCGGTACTGGGCAAGAACATCGCCCTGTGCCGGCTGGACATTGGCTACTGCGCGCCGGGCACGGCGGTGGAAGTCGGCAAGCTGGATGGCCAGCAGAAGCGCATCCGCGCCACCGTCAGCGCCGGCACCGTGGCCTACGACCCGGAGAAGACCCGCGTGCGCAGCTGATGCAGCACTTGGTGAGGGATTTGCAGGAAGTCCCTCACCATCCATTGCCAAGGAGAATCGGCCGATGTGGTTCAGCAATGCCGCCAGCAACCTGGCCAATGAGCTCAGCCAGTGGCTCGACCAACTGTCCAGCGACCCAGGCGCGGCGTCCACGCCGCCCCAACTGCAACGCCAGCCCCGGCTGCTCAGCAGCCTGGAGCGGCTGCAACGCGACTGGCGTGAACTGCAGGGCATCCGCCGCCAGGCGGAGGACCAGCCCTCGCCGCCCTGCAGCGTCGAGGAATACGCCGCGCTCAGCCGACGGCTGGCCGCTGTCGAGGCGCAGAATGCCCGCTTGCAGGGCGAGCTGCAGGAACGCGAACAGCAGTTCGATGCCCTGGAAGCCGAACGGGAAAAATGGGACGAAGAGCGCAAGGTCTGGGAGCTGACCAAACGCACCCTCACCGAAGGCTGCTGGGCGATGAACGTGGTCAACGGCGACCCCGACCATCCGCAGAACCTGATCCGCTGGTCCGAGCAGTTCCGCGAACTCATCGGCTACCAGCACGACGAATTCCCCGATGGCTGGGACAGCTACTTCGGCGTGGTCAACCAGGACGATCTCAAGGCGGTGATGAAGGCCTTCAACGCCTCGATGGTGGACAGCAGCGGCGACGGTTTCTACGCGGTGGAGTACCGCATGCGCCACAAGACCCGAGGCGAAGTCTGGTTCCGCGAACGTGGCCGCTGCCTGCGCGACAGCCGTGGCCGGCTGCTGTACGTCACCGGCGCGGTGCGCGAGATCAGCGACGAGAAAGCCGCCGCCAACCTGCACGAACGTGAGCAGGCGAACATCCAGGCCACCTACGGGCAGATCGCCCAGGTGGCCGGGGTGATCCGGGGCATCGCCGAGCAGACCAACCTGCTGGCGCTCAATGCAGCCATCGAAGCGGCCAGGGCAGGTGAACAAGGGCGCGGTTTCGCGGTAGTCGCGGACGAGGTGCGCAACCTGGCGCGGCGGACCCAGGAGTCGGTGCAGCAGATCCAGGCGATGCTGCAGCAACATCGCTAAGAAAACGACCCAATTTCAGGCGTGATGCCGGGAGGATGACTACAAACGGGGCATTCAAGCCCAGCCCGCAGGATGGGTCGGGCGGCGTTCGCGAGCCGGCGAAACCCATCGATCCCCGGTGCTGGGTATCGCTCCGCTCGCGAAACGCCGCGCGAGCCAGGGGTAATGGCGCGATGCCAGACACTGGCACAAGGATTGCCTTTCCCAATACGCACTTTTCTTGCGCGGCGATAAAAACAAGAAGCCTCCAGGCACGTGTCCCACTCGATCTGCCAACCAACGCTATTCCAACGAATTCGTATCGAGGATTGAGTGATGGAAGAACAGAAAACACCGACCCTGGAGGAGTTGCAGGGTCTGATCGAGATGACCAACACGCTGAATATGGAAATATTCTACTGGTGGTGCATCGCCCTGATGATCCTGATCCACGCCGGCTTCCTGTCTTACGAGATAGGCGCTTCACGCCTGAAGAACGCACTGGCCGCCGGGGTGAAGAACATCCTCGCGTTCGGCTTCATCGTCCCCACCTTCTTCCTCTTCGGCTGGGCCATCTACAACGCCTTCCCCGACGGCTTCGTGCCGCGCATGGACGCCCTGAAGGCGGCGATGCCCTGGAGCCAGTCCATGGGCCCGAACATCAAGGACAACGCCACCGGCATCTTCTGGGGCGCCTTCGCCCTGTTCGCCGCCACCACCGGCTCCATCCTCTCGGGCGCCATCATCGAGCGTGCACGGATGAGCGCCTTCATCGTCATGACCATCCTGCTCGGCTCGGTGCTCTGGCTGTTCGGCGCCGCCTGGGGCTGGCACCCGCAAGGCTGGCTGACCGTGCAGTGGGGCTACCATGACGTCGGCGCCGCGGGCGTGGTCCACGTGATCGCCGGGTTCTTCGCCCTGGCGGTGGTGATCAACCTCGGTGCCCGCATCGGCCGCTTCAACCCGGACGGCAGCACCAACGCCATCGTCGGCCACAGCATGCCGATGAGCGTGGTGGGCCTGATGCTGATCATCGTCGGCTTCTTCGGCTTCCTCGGCGGCTGCATCATCTACAGCTCCGGCGCCCAATGGATCAACATCTACGGCGCCCCCACCACCCTCTCCGCCTTCGCCTTCAACACCCTGATGGGCTTTGCCGGCGGCCTGATCGGCGCCTACCTGACCACCCGCGAACCTTACTGGATGATGTCCGGCGGCCTGGTGGGGATCATCTCGGTGGCTCCGGGACTGGACCTCTACCACCCCGGCCTGGCCTACCTGATCGGCATGGGCGTCGCCGCCGTGGCACCGCTGGTGAACAACCTGCTGCTGAAGTTCCGCCTCGACGACGCCGTGGGCGCCTTCGCCGTGCATGGTTTCGGCGGCTTCGCGGGGCTGGTGATCAGCGGCGTGTTCCTCGCCGGCTACCCCAACGTGAACGACATGGCGCCCATCAGCTTCCTGGGCCAACTGGGCGGCGCCCTGGTCCTGGCGTCCCTGGGCTTCTTCCCGGGCTTTGCCATCTCCTATGCCCTGAAGAAAGCCGGCGTGCTGCGGGTTCCGGCCCATGCCGAAGAACGCGGCCTCGACCTCACCGAAGTTCCGGCCCAGGCCTACCCGGAATGGACCGCTATCTACGGCGAGACGGTAAAGCCGAACGGCAGCGCGGAAACCACCCTGGTGGTGGAAACCAAGACCGCCTGACGACAACGACCCGAGGAGCATATCCATGAGCATCAGCACCTACGAAGGCGCCAGCGCCGTCTTCACCTACGCCAACAACCCCACCGTGCTTGGCGTCATCACCGTGGTGGTGATCGCCGCCACCCTCTACGCATTGGCCGCGACCTTCATCCACGAAAAGCACAGCTACGACTTGCCGGATGACGAGTTGCCAAAGCTGAAGTAACCCTCACCCCAGCCTCCGCACCCGTAGGATGGTGCGGGCGGCGTTCCGCCAGAGCGCAGCGAAACCCATCGAACAGTTGCCACACCGCTGTTGGGTTTCGTTCCTC
>NZ_SCOK01000070.1:0-22969 GCF_005502555.1 Pseudomonas sp. D(2018) | reverse complement strand
CACCACGACCACTCTGGCGGACGCCGGCAACGCCCAGAGCGCGCGCGTCTCCGCGATCGTTTGCACCACCTGCTCCAGGCGCGCCAGGGGCTGCGGTGCGTCGACTGTCTTCAGCCGGGGGTTGCGCCGGGCATCGCTCAGCGCCACTTTCCAACTGGCCTTGGCCAACTCCAGCGCCACTGCCAGGACCGGTTCATTCGCACTATGCTGTTCAACGTAGGCCGTCCGCATGTCGATTCCTCCTCTGGGCCAAACCTTCTATCCCCCGGATTAAGAATCGGCGTGCGGGCGGCCTTTGCATAGGATCTACAGTTCTCAGTCGCCGATCAGGAGTGCAAGGGACTCTGCTTGCGCTCGCCGCGCGGCGAGTGGCCGAAGAAGCGGCTGTAGCACTTGGAGAAGTGCGCCGGGGAGGCGAAGCCGCAGGCCATGGCGATGTCGCGGACCTGGGACTCGCTGCGCAGCAACAAATCGCGGGCGCGGTTAAGGCGCAGTTCCAGGTAGTACTGGCTGGGCGTGCGGTCCAGGTACTTGTGGAACAACCGTTCCAGCTGGCGTACCGACACTTCGTTGAGCTGCGCCAGTTCTTCCAGCTCCAGGGGCTCTTCCAGGTTGGCTTCCATGATCGCGACGATCTGGCTCAGTTTCGGCTGGGCATGGCCGAGCTTCTGCCGCAGCGGAACACGCTGCTGCTCACGGGCGCCGCGCATGCGGTCGCAGAGCAACAGCTCGGCGGCGCGGGTGGCGATCTCCACGCCGCCGGGTTCGCGGGCGATCAGTTGCAGCGTCATGTCCATGGAGGCGGTGCCGCCGGAACAGGTGTAGCGGTCGCGGTCCAGCTCGAACAGCTGGTTGGAGATGATGATGCCGGGGAACTTGTCCTTCACCTGTTCGATGTCTTCCCAGTGCATGGTGCAGCGGTAGCCCTTGAGCAGCTCGGCACTGGCCAGCAGGTGGCTGCCGGTGCAGATGCCGCCCAGCGGCACGTCGTGCTGCGCCAGCTTGCGCACCCAGTGCAGCAGGCGGCGGTCGTAGCGCGGCGGCATGGGGTTGGAACCGACGACGAACAGGGCGTCCAGCTCGGGGGCGTCGTCGAGGCTGTGATCGGGGACCACGCGCATGCCGTTGCTGGCCTGAACCGGCTCGTGGTCGGCGGCGATCAGCAGGGTACGGAACAGGCTGCGCTTGGCGGCCAGGTTGGCCATGCGCAGGGTCTCGATCGCCGAGGCGAAGCCGATGGTGGTGAAGTTGGGGATCAACAGGAAGCCGAAGGTCTTCACTCCGGCCGGCCGGGGTTGGCCTGATGTTTCGTCGACGGGCGGCGCCGCAAGGTTCGCAACAGCCATCTGGTTCTTCCTCCACTGCTTCGACTGTCGTTTTTGGGTATAGGCGGGTGAGGCAGACGTCGAAATGCAGCTCTGTCTTTTTATTGTTCTGCGGCGCGGGAGCGGGCCTGCGCCGGGGTCCAGCTTACACCCATTCCAACCCGGCATCAGCGGCGTCCGGCGTGAAATCCGGGGGCCAGCGAAGCGGTCTCCGGTAATCGAACGGTTTTACTTCGCTGCCTGGGTAGGTTTGGGCATTTACACGTCGCAAACAGGCAAACGGGGTGTCGGGCTATTTCGCACAATCGGCCGCAACAGGTAGGTACCGACAGGATTTCAGCGGTCGGTGCAGAGCCCCCAAAACAACAGAGACGACAGCGGGTTGTCGCAGGAGATCATCGATGTTCAGCAAGCAAGACCAGATCCAGGGTTACGACGACGAACTGTTCAGCGCGATGCAGGAAGAAGAGCACCGTCAGGAAGACCACATCGAGCTGATCGCCTCGGAGAACTACACCAGCAAGCGCGTGATGGAGGCCCAGGGCAGCGGCCTGACCAACAAATACGCCGAAGGCTACCCGGGCAAGCGTTACTACGGTGGCTGCGAGTTCGTCGACAAGGTCGAGCAGCTGGCCATCGACCGCGCCAAGCAACTCTTCGGTGCCGATTACGCCAACGTCCAGCCGCACTCCGGTTCCCAGGCCAACAGCGCCGTCTACCTTGCCCTGCTCAATGCGGGTGACACCATCCTTGGCATGAGCCTGGCCCATGGCGGCCACCTGACCCACGGCGCCAAGGTGTCGTCCTCCGGCAAGCTCTACAACGCGGTGCAGTACGGCCTGGACACCGCCACCGGCCTGATCGATTACGACGAAGTCGAGCGCCTGGCCGTTGAGCACAAGCCGAAGATGATCGTTGCCGGCTTCTCCGCCTACTCCAAGACCCTCGACTTCCCGCGCTTCCGCGCCATCGCCGACAAGGTCGGTGCACTGTTGTTCGTCGACATGGCCCACGTCGCTGGCCTGGTGGCCGCCGGCCTGTACCCGAACCCGCTGCCCTACGCCGACGTGGTTACCACCACCACCCACAAGACCCTGCGCGGTCCGCGTGGCGGCCTGATCCTGGCCAAATCCAACGAAGAGATCGAGAAGAAGCTGAACTCCGCCGTGTTCCCCGGCGCCCAGGGCGGCCCGCTGATGCACGTGATCGCCGCCAAGGCCGTGTGCTTCAAGGAAGCGCTGGAGCCCGGCTTCAAGGACTACCAGGCTCAGGTCATCAAGAACGCCAAGGCCATGGCCAAGGTGTTCATCGACCGCGGCTATGACGTGGTCTCTGGCGGCACCGACAACCACCTGTTCCTGGTCAGCCTGATCAAGCAGGGCAAGACCGGCAAAGAGGCCGACGCCGCCCTCGGCCGCGCCGGTATCACCGTGAACAAGAACGCCGTGCCGAACGACCCGCAGTCGCCTTTCGTGACCTCGGGCGTGCGTATCGGCACCCCGGCCATCACCAGCCGTGGTTTCAAGGAAGCGCAGAGCATCGAGCTGGCTGGCTGGATCTGCGACATCCTCGACCACCTCGGCGATGCCGACGTCGAAGCCCAGGTGGCCAAGCAGGTCGCCGGTCTCTGCGCCGACTTCCCCGTCTACCGCTGATCCAGGAGTCCGAACATGCAACGTTATTCCGGCTTCGGTCTGTTCAAGCACTCCCTGAGCCACCACGAAAACTGGCAACGCATGTGGCGCAACCCTACGCCGAAGCCGGTCTATGACGTGATCATCGTGGGCGGCGGCGGCCACGGCCTGGCTACTGCCTACTACCTGGCCAAGGAATTTGGCGTGAAGAACGTCGCGGTAGTGGAGAAAGGCTGGCTGGGCGGCGGCAACACCGCGCGCAACACCACCATCGTCCGCTCCAACTACCTGTGGGACGAGTCCGCGCAGCTGTACGAGCACGCCATGAAACTGTGGGAAGGCCTGTCCCAGGACCTGAACTACAACGTGATGTTCTCCCAGCGTGGCGTCTACAACCTCTGCCACACCCTGCAGGACATGCGTGACTCGGCTCGCCGGGTCAACGCCAACCGCTTGAACGGCGTCGACGGCGAACTGCTGGACGCCCGCCAGGTGGCCGAGGAGATTCCCTTCCTCGACTGCAGCAAGAGCACCCGCTACCCGATCATGGGCTCCACCGTTCAGCGTCGCGGCGGCGTAGCCCGTCACGATGCCGTGGCCTGGGGCTACGCCCGTGCCGCCGACGCCTTGGGCGTCGACCTCTTGCAGAACACCGAAGTACTCGGCTTCCGCAAGCAGGATGGCGCGGTGATCGGTGTGGAAACCAATCGCGGCTTCATCGGTGCCAAGCGCGTCGGTGTGGTCACCGCCGGCAACTCCGGGCACATGGCCAAGCAGGCCGGTTTCCGCCTGCCGCTGGAATCCCACCCGCTGCAGGCCCTGGTGTCCGAGCCGATCAAGCCGATTATCCACAGCGTGATCATGTCCAACGCCGTGCACGGCTACATCAGCCAGTCCGACAAGGGCGACCTGGTGATCGGTGCCGGTATCGACGGCTACAACGGCTACGGCCAGCGCGGTTCCTACGGGACCATCGAGCACACCCTGCAGGCCATCGTGGAGATGTTCCCGATCCTCTCCCGCGTGCGCATGAACCGTCAGTGGGGCGGCATCGTGGATACCACCCCGGACGCCTGCCCGATCATCTCCAAGACCCCGGTGAAGAACCTGTTCTTCAACTGCGGCTGGGGCACCGGCGGCTTCAAGGCTACCCCGGGTTCGGGCCACGTCTTTGCGGCGAGCCTGGCGCGTGGCGAGATGCACCCGCTGGCCAAGCCCTTCTCCATCGACCGTTTCCATACCGGCGCACTGATCGACGAGCACGGCGCCGCTGCCGTGGCTCACTAAGGAGAATCGCCATGCTGCACATTTTCTGCCCCTACTGTGGCGAACTGCGCTCCGAAGAGGAATTCCACGCCAAGGGCCAGGCGCACATCCCGCGCCCGCTGGACCCCAACGCCTGCACCGATGAGGAGTGGGGCGACTACATCTTCTTCCGCGACAACCCGCGCGGCATCCACCACGAGCTGTGGGTGCACGCCGCCGGCTGCCGCAAGTACTTCAACGCCACGCGCCACACCGTGAGCTACGAGATCCTCGAAACCTACAAGATCGGTGAGAAGCCCACTGTCACCGAGGCCAACGTCGGCGACAAGAAAGCCGCGACCGCAGGAGTAACGGCATGAGCCAGGTCAACCGCCTTCCCAAGGGTGGCCGCGTCGATCGCAGCCAACCGCTGACCTTCACCTTCAACGGCCAGAACTACCAGGGCTTCTCCGGCGACACCCTGGCCGCCGCCCTGCTGGCCAACGGCGTCGATATCATCGGCCGCAGCTTCAAGTATTCCCGTCCGCGCGGCATCGTCGCCGCCGGTGCGGAAGAGCCCAACGCCGTGTTGCAGATCGGTTCCACCGAGAGCTCCCAGGTACCGAACGTGCGTGCCACCCAGCAGGCCCTGTATGCCGGCCTGGTGGCCAGCAGCACCAACGGCTGGCCGAACGTGAACAACGACGTGATGGGCATCCTCGGCAAGGTCGGCGGCGGCATGATGCCGCCCGGGTTCTACTACAAGACCTTCATGTACCCGCAGAACCTGTGGCTGACCTACGAGAAGTACATCCGCAAGGCCGCCGGCCTCGGTCGTGCGCCGCTCGAAGTCGACCCTGACATCTATGACCACATGAATCAGTACTGCGACGTGCTGGTGGTCGGCGCCGGCCCGGCTGGCCTGGCCGCCGCCCTGGCCGCTGGTCGCAGCGGTGCCCGCGTGATCCTGGCGGACGAGCAGGAAGAGTTCGGCGGCAGCCTGCTGGATACCCGCGAGACCCTGGACGGCAAGCCTGCTGCCGAGTGGGTGGCCAAGGTCATCGCCGAGCTGGAGACACTGCCGGAAGTGACCCTGCTGTCGCGCGCCACGGTGAACGGCTATCACGACCACAACTTCCTCACCATCCACCAGCGCCTGACTGACCATCTTGGCGAGGTTGCGCCCCATGGGCAGGCCCGTCATCGCGTGCATCGCGTCCGTGCCAAGCGCGTGGTGCTGGCCGCCGGCGCCCACGAGCGTCCGCTGGTGTATTCGAACAACGATGTGCCGGGCAACATGCTCGCCGGCTCCGTCTCCACCTATGTGAACCGCTACGGCGTGGCCCCTGGCCGCCAACTGGTGCTGTCCACCAACAACGACTACGCCTACCGCGTGGTGCTGGATTGGCTCGATGCCGGCCAGCAAGTGGTGGCCGTGGCCGATGCCCGCAGCAACCCGCGCGGTGCCTGGGTGGAAGAAGCCCGTGCCCGTGGCGTGCGCATCCTCACCGGCAGCGCCGTGGTCGAGGCCCGTGGCAGCAAGCGCGTCACCGGTGCCCGCATCTGCGCCATCGACCTGAAAGGCCACAAGGTCACCAGCCCCGGCGAAGTGGTGGACTGCGACCTGATCGTCAGCTCCGGCGGCTACAGCCCGGTGGTGCACCTGGCCTCCCACCTGGGCGGCAAGCCGACCTGGCGTGAAGACATCCTCGCCTTCGTTCCTGGCGAAGGCTTCCAGAAGCGTTACTGCGCCGGTGCCGTGAATGGCGTGTTCGGCCTGGGCGATGCGCTGGCCGATGGCTTCGAAGCCGGTGCCAAGGCGGGTGCCGAGGCGGGCTTCAAAGTGGTCGAAGGCAGCCTGCCGAAGACCGAGAAGCGCAAGGAAGAGGCCACCGTGGCGCTGTTCCAGGTGCCGCACGACAAGTCCACCTCCCGTGCGCCGAAGCAGTTCGTCGACCTGCAGAACGATGTCACCTCCGCCGGCATCGAACTGGCTACCCGCGAGGGCTTCGAGTCGGTCGAGCACGTCAAGCGCTACACCGCACTGGGCTTCGGTACCGACCAGGGCAAGCTGGGCAACATCAACGGTCTGGCCATCGCCGCCCGTTCGATGGGCATCAGCATCGCCGAGATGGGTACCACCATGTTCCGCCCGAACTACACCCCGGTGACCTTCGGCGCGGTTGCCGGCCGTCACTGCGGCCACCTGTTCGAGCCCAAGCGTTACACCGCCATGCATCGCTGGCACCTGGAGCAGGGCGCGGAGTTCGAGGACGTCGGCCAGTGGAAACGCCCCTGGTACTTCCCCAAGCGCGGCGAAGACATGCACGCCGCCGTGGACCGCGAATGCAAGGCTGTGCGTGACAGCGTGGGCATCCTCGATGCCTCGACCCTGGGCAAGATCGATATCCAGGGCCCGGATGCGCGCGAGTTCCTCAACCGCGTCTACACCAACGCCTGGACCAAGCTGGATGTGGGCAAGGCCCGTTACGGCCTGATGTGCAAGGAAGACGGCATGGTCTTCGACGACGGCGTGACCGCCTGCATCGGCGAGAACCATTTCGTCATGACCACTACCACCGGCGGCGCCGCCCGTGTGATGGAGTGGCTGGAGATCTACCACCAGACCGAATGGCCGGAACTGAAGGTGTACTTCACCTCGGTCACCGACCACTGGGCCACCATGACCCTGTCCGGCCCGAACAGCCGCAAATTGCTGGCCGAGGTCACCGACATCGACCTGGACAAGGACGCCTTCCCCTTCATGAGCTGGAAGGAAGGTCTGGTCGGGGGCGTGCCGGCGCGGGTGTTCCGTATCTCCTTCACCGGTGAGCTGTCCTACGAGGTGAACGTGCAGGCCGACTACGCGCTGGGCGTGTGGGAGAAGATCGTCGAGGCCGGCAAGAAGTACAACCTGACCCCCTACGGCACCGAAACCATGCACGTGCTGCGGGCCGAGAAGGGCTTCATCATCATCGGTCAGGATACCGACGGCTCGGTGACCCCGGACGACCTGAACATGGGCTGGTGCGTTGGCCGCAGCAAGGCCTTCTCCTGGATCGGCTGGCGCGGCATGAACCGCGAGGACTGCCTGCGTGAAGAGCGCAAGCAACTGGTGGGCCTCAAGCCCATCGACCCGAACAAGGTGCTGCCGGAAGGTGCCCAACTGGTGTTCGATCCGAAGCAATCCATCCCGATGAAGATGGTCGGCCACGTCACCTCCAGCTACATGAGCGCGACCTTGGGATATTCCTTCGCCATGGCTGTGGTCAAGGGCGGCCTGAAGCGCATGGGCGAACGCGTGTTCGCACCGCTGGCCGATGGCAGCGTGATCGAAGCCGAAATCTGCAGCTCCGTGTTCTATGACCCGAAAGGGGACCGCCAGAATGTCTAACGTGAACGTCTACAAGCAGCGCCCCGACTCCGCCCATGCCGAATCGCCGCTGTACCACGCCGGCCTCGACGAGTTGGCGCGCAAGGGCAAGAGCAGTGCAGGGGTGACCCTGCGCGAGAAGAAGCTCCTCGGACACCTGGTGATCCGTGGCGACGCCAAGGACCCGGCCTTCGCCGGTGGCGTGCACAGCGCCCTCGGCCTGGAGCTGCCGGTCGCCCTGACGCTGGTGGCCAGCGGCGACACCTCGCTGCAGTGGCTGGGCCCGGATGAGTGGCTGCTGATCGTGCCGAGCGGGCAGGAGTTCGAAGTCGAACAGCGCCTGCGCAAGGCGCTGGATGGCCAGCACATCTCCGTGGTCAACGTCAGCGGTGGCCAGACCATCCTCGAGCTCTCCGGGCCCAAGGCCCGCGAGGTGCTGATGAAGTCCACCCCCTACGATGTGCACCCGAGCAACTTCCCGGTGGGCAAGGCTGTCGGCAGCACCTTCGCCAAGGCCTCGCTGGTGATTCGCCATACCGGCGAAGACACCTGGGAACTGCTGATCCGCCGCAGCTTCTCCGACTACTTCTGGCTCTGGCTGCAAGATGCCAGTGCTGAGTTCGGACTGGCGGTGAAGGCCTGACGGGAAAACGGAAAGCCCCCTCTCCCCTTGGGAGAGGGGAGACAAACATCGGAGTCCGCATATGAGCCGCACACCCGATACCTGGATTCTCACCGCCCACTGCCCGAGCGTGCTCGGTACCGTGGATGCGGTGACACGCTTTCTCTTCGAGCAGCGTTGCTACGTCACCGAGCACCACTCCTTCGATGACCGGCTGTCCTCGCGCTTCTTCATCCGGGTCGAGTTCCGCCAGCCGGACGACTTCGACGAACAGTCGTTCCGCGCTGGCCTGGCCGAGCGCCTGGCGCCCTTCGACATGCAGGTGGAGCTGACGCCGCCGGGCTATCGCGCCAAGGTGGTGCTGATGGTGTCCAAGGCCGACCACTGCCTGAACGACCTGCTCTATCGCCAGCGTATCGGCCAGTTGGCCATGGATGTGGTCGCAGTGGTGTCCAACCACCCGGACCTGGAGCCGCTCGCGCGCTGGCACGGGATTCCCTATCACCATTTCCCCCTCGATCCCAACGACAAGCCCGCGCAGGAGCGCCGTGTGATGCAGGTGATCGAGGAGACCGGCGCCGAGCTGGTGGTCCTCGCCCGCTACATGCAGGTGCTGTCGCCCGAACTGTGCAAAAGGCTCGATGGCTGGGCGATCAACATCCACCACTCGCTGCTGCCCGGCTTCAAGGGCGCCAAGCCCTACCACCAGGCGTACCAGAAGGGCGTGAAGCTGGTGGGGGCCACGGCGCACTACATCAACAACGACCTGGACGAAGGCCCGATCATCGCCCAGGGCGTCGAAGCGGTAGATCACGCGCATTACCCCGAAGACCTGATCGCCAAGGGCCGCGACATCGAGTGCCTGACCCTGGCCAAGGCCGTGGGCTATCACATCGAACGCCGCGTGTTCCTCAACGCCAACCGCACGGTGGTGCTCAACGCCTGATCACGTGGCTACCCTACTTGAGGAACCCGCCCTGCCAGGTTTAACCGGCGGTTTCCGGCAACAGACGCAAGCTCCAGTGCAAGGCCGCGTGGCCGTCGGTCGCGCCTTTGTATTCACAACAACAACGGAGAATTACGCATGTCTGGTAATCGTGGTGTCGTTTATCTCGGTTCGGGGAAGGTCGAAGTCCAGAAGATCGACTACCCCAAAATGCAGGACCCGCGTGGCAAGAAGATCGAACACGGGGTCATCCTGAAAGTCGTCTCCACCAACATCTGCGGCTCGGACCAGCACATGGTGCGCGGCCGTACCACCGCCCAAGTCGGCCTCGTGCTTGGCCATGAGATCACCGGCGAGGTGATCGAGAAGGGCAGCGACGTCGAGAACCTGAAGATCGGCGACCTGGTTTCCGTGCCCTTCAACGTCGCGTGCGGCCGCTGCCGCTCCTGCAAGGAACAGCACACCGGCGTCTGCCTCACCGTCAACCCGGCCCGCGCCGGCGGCGCCTACGGCTATGTCGACATGGGCGACTGGACCGGCGGCCAGGCCGAATACGTGCTGGTGCCGTACGCCGACTTCAACCTGCTGAAGCTGCCGGACCGCGACAAGGCCATGGAGAAAATCCGTGACCTGACCTGCCTCTCCGACATCCTGCCGACCGGCTACCACGGTGCGGTCACCGCCGGCGTCGGCCCGGGCAGCACCGTGTATGTCGCCGGTGCCGGCCCCGTCGGTCTGGCCGCGGCTGCCTCCGCCCGCCTGCTGGGCGCGGCCGTGGTCATCGTCGGTGACGTGAACCCGGTGCGCCTGGCCCATGCCAAGGCCGTCGGCTTCGAAATCGCCGACCTGTCGCTGGACACCCCGCTGCACGAGCAGATCGCCGCCCTGCTGGGCGAGCCGGAAGTGGACTGCGCGGTCGACGCCGTGGGCTTCGAAGCCCGTGGCCATGGCCATTCCGGTGCGCAACATGAAGCCCCGGCCACCGTGCTCAACTCGCTGATGCAGGTCACCCGCGTGGCCGGCAAGATCGGTATCCCCGGCCTCTACGTCACCGAAGACCCGGGCGCGGTGGATGCCGCCGCCAAGATCGGTGCCCTGAGCATCCGCTTCGGCCTCGGCTGGGCGAAATCCCACAGCTTCCACACCGGCCAGACCCCGGTGATGAAGTACAACCGCGCGCTCATGCAAGCGATCATGTGGGACCGCATCAACATCGCCGAAGTGGTGGGCGTGCAGGTCA
Organism: Pseudomonas sp. D(2018); assembly: GCF_005502555.1. Lineage (NCBI taxonomy): Bacteria > Pseudomonadati > Pseudomonadota > Gammaproteobacteria > Pseudomonadales > Pseudomonadaceae > Pseudomonas > Pseudomonas sp. D(2018). Next base: position 12,584 of record NZ_SCOK01000070.1, on the reverse strand, counting down.
TCAGCCTGGACGACGCGCCGCGTGGCTACGGCGAGTTCGATGCCGGCGTGCCGAAGAAATTCGTCATCGACCCGCACAAGACCTTCAGCGCCGCGTGATCGACTGCAAGACCCCCGACGCCGTGATGTGACAGCCGCGGCGTCTGTCCCTCAAGGAGCCTTCGGGCTCCTTTTTTTGTTTGTGGCCAGAGGGGCCGGGGATGAGTGGAGACGGCGTGCTATCCATCAACCGCGAAAGATGGGTTTCGCTTCGCTCTACGCCATCCTACGGGATGTTCCGCCGGTCATTCTTCTTCCAGCTCCACGAACCGCTCCAGATCCACCACGTCCAGCTTGATCCGCCCGACGAAGGCCGAGAACGCTAGCGCGGCCGCGAGACGACGCAGGTCGGCGGCCCAGGGCGGTACGAAGCGCGGTTGTTGCAGCCAGCCAGACTCGAACAAGGGCGCCAGGGTTACGACGTCGCCGGTGGTCATGCGACCGGCGAACAGTTGGCGGAGCAGCTCCGGGCGGTTGTCGCGTACCGCAACCCTGAGCAGGGTGTGCACGCCGAGCATGCCGATCACATAACAGGCGTCCTTGGTGAAGGCGCCCCCGCCACGCACGTCAGCGCCGCGGAATACGCGCTGGGTTGAGCGGAAGGATTCTTCCTCCGACTGTCCCGCTTCCAGAAAGCCCTTGAACACGTCGATGAAGTCCGCGCCGTCCAGGGCCTGCTGCACAGCGACCACCCGCAGGGCGACGCGGCGCAGGCGCTGGATGTCGATGCTGCCGGTCAGCAGCTCGGCGAGCATGGCGATGCCTTCCTGGGTCAGGGTGGTGCGCGGTGCGCCCAAAGCCAGGCTGGTGAGGTGCTTCTGGGCGCGGCCGTTCAGCGCAGTACCGACATGGACGAAGGCTTCGTGCTGGAGGAGCTGCGCCTTGTCCAGCTCGGAAAAGCGCGCCGAGGCCCGCAGGCGAATGCGCGTGGCTCCGGCGATGGCCTTGGACGCGAGGTCCGGGTCCAGCACCACGCGAACCTCACCAGGGCCGAAGAAGGCATCCACTTCGGCGCGCATCCAGGTGGCGAAGTCTTCGGCCGGGATATTCGCGTCGGTCGCGGGAATGCGCCGGCTGTCCAGCAGGGCGTCGGTGGTGTCGAGGAAGAAGCGTGCGGCATCCAGCGGCGTCATCTTCTGCCGCTCGTAATAGTGGTCGGGACGCTGGTAGAGGCGTGCGGAGTAGTGGGTGAAATCCGAGGTGCCGATGGCGCCCAGCATGCGTCCGGCGCAGGCGTAGCTGCGGGCGGTGGCCGCCAGGAAAGCGCCAGCCGGGTGGCCGGTGTCGCACTGGTGGGCGAGCCCTTCCAGCGCCTCAATATCAGCACTGTGGTCCCGCGGGGCGAGTTCGACCTTGGGCAGCGTGGGTCGTCCGGCGCGCCATTCGGCGAGGAAGTGGTCTTCGATGCCGTCCGGCCAGGCAATGGCGTCGAGTACGCGGATCTTGCGCGCCAAGCCGGGGAGGGCGGCATCGAGTTCGGCCAGGCGGGATTCGTTCATGGGAAATGGCCAGGAGGGAGGTCATTTCAGGCTAGCTCATCGCTTGCGCGGACAAGCGTGCCCGCTCTTCGGGAGGTCGGAGAACTTACCCGACAGAACGCCGGGAACACGGCCCGCTTCTGCGCAGTCATAGGGGTGAGCCTCCGCTCACCGGCCGGTACGTAGTGTTCCGGCGCGGACTTTTCCTTGAGGTCGACTTATGCACACTTCCCGAAGCCTGACCCTGGCCGTCCTGCTCAGTCTGGCCGCCAGCCCGGTGTTCGCCGTTACCCTGGGCGACGTCGTCGCTGCTGCCGCCGCAAGCGGCGCGGGTAGTCAGGAGGACAAGGCGCCGGGGATCGAGCCGGCGGAATCTGCCGCGTTGCTGGAGCAGTTGGGCGGCCAGTTGCAGATCACCCCGGAGCAGGCCATTGGCGGCGCCGCAGCGCTGTTCGGCCTGGCGCGCAACAACTTGCCGGCTGACCAGTTCGCCCAACTGGACCAGGCGGTGCCGGGCGTGGGCATGCTCACCGACCCCAACACCCAGGGCCTGCTCAGCAGTCTCGGTGGTCTGCTGGGGCAGCAGGCGGGCAGCATCGCGGGTGGTGGTCTGGGCAATCAGGCCGGCGTGCTCGCCGGTCAGCCGATGAACAACATGGCGGATGTGAGCCAGGCTTTCGGATCCCTGGGAATGGATAGCGGCCTGATCGGCCAGTTCGCCCCGCTGATCCTCTCCTTCCTTGGCCAGCAGGGTCTGGCTGACTCGCTACTGCAGAGCCTCGGCAATCTGTGGAAGTGGACCACGCCGCCGGTGCCCTCCAGCCCGGTCAACCCGGCCGGGCAGGCGGTCCCGGTGAACGGTCTGTCAACCTGATGCGAGAGGGGCAGGCGTCCGCGCCTACCCCTGCAGCTCCGCGCGCAGTTGGCTGATGCGCGCGTCCTTCTCCTGCCAGAGCCGGCTGACCCAGGCCTGCACGTATTGGCGGAATTCCCCGTCGTTCTCGTAGTCGCCCTGCCACAGGGCCGGGTCCAGTTCGCGGGTCTGGATGTCCACGATCACCCGTGGCACCTGGCCGGAAATCAGTGCCCAGAAGCCCGGCACGCCCTGGCCGGGATAGACCAGGGTGACGTCGAGGATGGCGTCCAGTTGCTCGCCCAGGGCCGCCAGGACGAAGGCCACGCCGCCGGCCTTGGGCTTCAGAAGGTGCTGGTAGGGTGAGCCCTGGTTGGCGTGTTTGACGGGGGTGAAGCGGGTGCCTTCGAGGTAGTTCACCACGGTCACCGGCATGCGCTTGAACTTCTCGCAGGCGGCCTTGGTGATTTCCAGGTCTTTGCCTTTCATCTCCGGGTGCTTGTCGAGGAAGGCCTTGCTGTAGCGCTTCATGAAGGGGTAGTCGAGGGCCCAGAAGGCCAGACCGAGGAGCGGGACCCAGATCAGCTCCTTCTTCAGGAAGAACTTGAAGTAGGGCGCCTTGCGGTTGAACGCCTGGACCAGCGCGGGGATGTCCACCCAGGACTGGTGGTTGCTGATGACCAGGTAGGAGGTGTCGTTGCGTAGCCCTTCGCCGCCACGGATCTCCCAGCGGGTGGGCGTGAGAAGGGCGAAGATGCGCTTGCAGTTCTCGGCCCAGGCTTCGGCGACCCACATCACCCCGCGGGAACAGGCATCGTGCAGGGCCTGGCCGGGCAGGATCAGCTTGAGCAGGGCGATGGCCAGCATCGGGCCAATCAGGATCAGGGTGTTGAGCAAGAGCAGCAGGGTGGTGGCGATTCCGGTCAACAGTACCTGCATGAGTCCTCGGCTCCTTGTCCTCTGGTGTGCGCGCCATCATAACCAGTCGACGCGGATGCGACGAGCGGTCGGGAGCCTTGCTACCCGCAAGGGGGCGAGTATGCTTCGGGCACTCGCTGGCGCGTCGACGGCGAACCATTTTCCCCTTCGGCCAGTCCCAGAACCGTACCCCTCAACCAGGAGATGCTGCGTTGAAACCCCTGATTGCCCTGCTTGCGCTGGTGGCGTTACCCGCTGTCGCCGCCCCGGAGCCCACACTCTATGGCCGTTACGAATATGTGCGCCTGCCGGAAATCGGCCAGACCCTGAAAGCCAAGATGGACACCGGCGCCCTCACTGCGTCCCTGTCGGCCAAGGATATCGAGCGCTTCAAGCGTGACGGCGAGGAATGGGTGCGTTTCCGCCTGGCCACCAAGGACGCCGATGACACGCTGTTCGAACATCGCCTGTCGCGGATCAGCAAGATCAAGAACCGCGCCGACGAACTGGGCGACGAAGACGAAGCGCCCACGGCGGAGATTTCCAAGCGCCCGGTAGTCGACATGGAAATGTGCCTGGGGGGCGTCAAGCGCACGGTAGAGGTGAACCTCACCGACCGTTCCAGCTTCAACTACCCGCTGTTGATCGGCGCCAAGGCCCTGCGCGAATTCAAGGCCGCGATCTACGCAGGGCGCAAGTTCACCGCCGGCAAGCCCCAGTGCTGATTGGCACGGATTGACGGGGCAAGTGGCATGGGGCAACGTCGGCGCATTTCCATGAGCCAGGACGCCCATGCCGCACATCCTCATCGTCGAAGATGAAGCCGCCATCGCCGACACCCTGATCTACGCCCTCGAAGCCGATGGCAACGCCACCACCTGGCTGAGCCTCGGCGGCCCGGCGCTGGAACTGTTGCGCCAGCAGGCTGTGGACCTGGTCATCCTCGACGTGGGACTGCCGGACACCAGCGGCTTCGAGCTATGCAAGACGCTGCGGCGCTTCTCCGAGGTGCCGGTGCTGTTCCTTACCGCACGCAATGCCGAGATCGACCGCGTAGTGGGGCTGGAGATCGGCGCCGACGACTACGTGGTAAAGCCCTTCAGCCCGCGCGAAGTGGCCGCGCGGGTCCGCGCCATCCTCAAGCGCACAGCGCCGCGTGACCCGGCCCCCGCGCCGGTTGCCGACGGCCCCTTCCTGGTGGATGGCGAGCGTGTGCGCATTCACTACCATGGCCAACTCCTGGGGCTGACCCGGCACGAGTTCCGCTTGCTGCAGACCTTGCTGGCGCAGCCCGAGCGCGTGTTCAGCCGTGAACAGCTGCTGGACGCCCTGGGCGTGTCCGCCGATGCCGGCTACGAGCGCAATATCGACAGCCACATAAAAAGCCTGCGCGCCAAGCTGCGCCAGGTGGCGCCGGCTGCCGAACCCATCCAGACCCATCGCGGCCTGGGCTACAGCTACGCGCCGAGCCACGCCTGATGCCGTTGGGCATTCGCATTTTCCTGGCCTACTTCCTTTTCGTCGGCCTGGCCAGTTGGTTCGTGCTCAGCACGGTGATGGACGAGATCCGTCCCGGCGTGCGCCAGTCCACCGAGGAGACCCTGGTGGACACGGCCAACCTGCTGGCGGAAATCCTCCGAGACGAGGTGCGCGCCGGCACCCTGGACCAGGGCCGCCTGCCCGAACTGCTGCGTGCCTACGGCCAGCGCCAGCCGGGCGCCGACATCTGGGGCGTGCGCAAGACGCAGGTGAACCACCGTATCTACGTCACCGATGACAAGGGCGTCGTGCTGCTCGACTCCAGCGGCGCGGCCGTGGGCCAGGACTACTCGCGCTGGAACGACGTCTACCGGACCCTGCGCGGCCAGTACGGCGCCCGCTCCACCCGCGAGGACCCGAACGACCCGGATTCGTCGGTCATGTATGTCGCGGCGCCGATTCGCGATGGCGAACGGATCATCGGCGTCGTCTCCGTAGCCAAGCCCAACGCCTCGCTGCAACCCTACATCGAGCGCTCGCAGACGCGCCTGGCCTGGCTCGGCGCCGGGTTGATCGGCCTCGGCCTGCTGGTGGGCGGGCTGCTCTCCTGGTGGCTCAGCCGATCGCTGCGCCGCCTGCGTGACTATGCCCAGGCCGTGAGCGAGGGGCAGCGCGCGGAGCTACCGGCCATGAGCGGTGGCGAGCTTCGGCAGTTGGCGGCGGCGGTGGAGCGCATGCGCACCCAACTGGAAGGCAAGGCGTACGTCGAGCGATACGTACACACCCTGACACACGAATTGAAGAGCCCCCTGGCCGCCATCCGTGGTGCCGCCGAGTTGCTGGAGGGCGAGATGCCGGCGGAGCAGCGGCAGCGTTTCGTGGCCAACATCGGCAACGAGGGCGCACGCTTGCAGCAGCTGATCGAGCGTCTGCTCAATCTGGCCCAGGTGGAGCAGCGCCAAGGCCTGGAGGAGCGGGCTCCGGTGCCGTTGCGCGAGCTTGTCGACACGCTGCTGCAGGCCCAGGCGGCGCGCATCGAGGCGGGCGTGCTCAAGGTTGAAAACCGAATCGCACCGGAATTGTGCGTGATGGGCGAGCGCTTCCTGATCAGCCAGGCCCTGGCCAACCTGCTGGACAACGCCCTCGACTTCACCCCGCCCGGTGGCCAGCTGCGGCTGGACGCAGCGCCACAAGGCACCTCGCTGGAACTACGGCTTTTCAACCAGGGCGAGCCCATCCCCGAGTTCGCTTTACCGCGGCTTACCGAGCGGTTCTATTCCCTGCCGCGCCCCGCAACGGGGCGCAAGAGCACCGGCCTCGGCCTCAATTTCGTGCAGGAAGTCGCCGAACTCCATGGCGGCGAACTCCTGGTGCGGAATATCGATAACGGCGTTCTGGCCTGCCTGCGACTTCCCGCCGTCGCGGATTGACACGCGGCCGCCGCCCGGCAGCGTCAGCCGCTTCCGCTATCGGCTATAAATTGACCAAGGGGCGCCCACACTTTCGGCGGGCGTTATCACCCTGTAACCAGGTTTTGGCTTGATTCTTGATGCGGCTCTTATGCACAGCGCCGAGCTTCGACTACAAGAAACACAGGCCCTTAAGGAGCTGCCGGATGAAAACAGTCGCCGAAATTCTCAGAGCCAAATCCCACGCCCAGCTGTTCAGCGTCGATCCCACCACCACCGTTCTGGAGGCCGCCCTGCTGATGGCCGACAAAGACATCGGCGCGTTGGTGGTGATGCAGGGCGGCGAGTTGGTAGGCATCGTCACCGAGCGTGATTTCGTACGCCGCGTCGCGGCCCTGGAGCGCTCTGCCTACGCCACCACCATCGAAGAGGTGATGACCTCCAACCTTTTCGTGGTGACCCCGCGTGACAGCAACCAGTACTGCATGCAACTGATGACCGAGAAGAACCTGCGCCACCTGCCGGTGCTGCAGGACGGCAAGCTGGTGGGCCTGCTCTCCATCCGCGACCTGGTGCGCGACATCACCGCGGAGCAGGAAAGCCTGATCCAGCATCTGGAGCAGTACATTCGCGGCGCTTAGTTCATCTGCCTGGCTTGGACACCTTGTGGGGGCGAATTCATTCGCCCCCATTCCCCACACAATCTCCACATATCCCCCATAAGCCCACCTCGGGCGCTCCCCAGACTCTCCCCACCACAACACAAGGAGAGTCGCCATGACCCGTACCCTGGGCTTCAAGTTGGGCACCATCGCCCTGCTGATGCTGCTACTGATGATTCCGCTGATGCTGATCGATGGCCTGATCAGCGAGCGCCAGGTGGCGCGCGAGGGTGTGTTGGCCAACATCGCCCAGAGTTCCAGCTACAGCCAGCGGATCACCGGGCCGATCCTGGTGGTGCCCTACAAGCGCACGGTGCGCGAGTGGAAGACCTATGAGCAGACCGGCCAACGCCGCCTGGAAGAGCGGGAGGTGAGCAGCCGGCTGTACTTTCTCCCCGAGCACTTCAACCTGACCGGCAGCGTCGACACCGAGCTGCGCGCGCGTGGCATCTACAAGGCTCGGCTGTACAAGAGCGACAGCCAGATCAGTGGGCAGATCCTGGTGCCGGCCAACTACGGTATTAGCGAGGACCTGGCGGACTACCGCTTCGAGCAGCCTTTCCTGGCGGTGGGCATCAGTGATATCCGCGGCATCGGCAACGCCCTGAAGCTGCGCCTGAACGGCCAGTCCCTGGACTTCCAACCCGGCACTGGCGACCGCCTGCTCAACGGCGGTGTGCATGTGCCGCTGGCCGCTTTGCAGGCCGGGGTTGTGCAGAGCCTCGACTTCGCCTTCGACCTCAAGCTGCAAGGTACTTCCAGCCTGAGCGTGACACCGGTGGGTCGTGACTCGCGGGTGGAGCTGAGCTCGCCCTGGCCGCACCCGAGCTTCATCGGCGAGTTCCTGCCCAGTGAGCGCAGCATCAGCGCCCAAGGCTTTTCCGCGACCTGGCAGACCAGCTTCTTCGCCACCAACCTGCAGGAGGCCCTGGCCGATTGCGTCGGCGAGGAGCAGTGCAACGCCTTCTACTCGCGGGACTTCGGCGTGAGCTTCGTCGACCCGGTGGACCAGTACCTGAAGACCGACCGCGCGATCAAGTACGCCCTGCTGTTCGTGGCCCTGACCTTCGCCGGTTTCTTCCTGGTGGAAGTGCTCAAGCGCCTGGCGGTGCACCCGGTGCAGTACGGCCTGGTGGGCCTGGCCCTGGCGTTCTTCTACCTGCTGCTGTTGTCGCTCTCCGAGCACCTGGAGTTTGCGCTGGCCTACGCCATTTCGGCGTCCGCCTGCGTGGCGCTGGTGGGCTTCTATGTCAGTCATGTGCTGCACAGCTGGATGCGCGGTGGCGGCTTCACCCTGGCACTGGCGGCGCTCTACGGGATGCTCTACGGCTTGCTCAGCGCCGAGGACTACGCGCTGCTGATGGGCTCGCTGCTGGTGTTCGGCCTGCTCGCCTGCGTGATGGTGCTGACCCGCAAGCTGGACTGGTACGGCGTTGGCCGCGCCCAGCCGGCCAGCGGTAACTGAGGAGGACGGTCATGCGTGTACTGATGCAATTCGGCGGCTGCTTCCTGCTTGGCCTGGCGATTTCGGTGCTGGTCCTGGGTGGCCTGATGTTCGCCGGAGCCTTCGGCTTCATCGACCTCTGGCTATTCACCGGAAAACCCCTGGCGGGCCTCGCCCTGTGGCTGCTGCCGGATAGCTTCTGGCAAGGTCTGACTGGCGTGCTGGACGCGGCCCACAACCCGGCAGTGCGTTCCTTCCTCGAACTCTTTGCGGCACTGGGGCAGGGCGCGCTGCTCATGGCGGTGGGCTTCTTCTGGTTCTGGTACCGACGTGCGGGAGTTCTGCAATGAGACTGCTGGGGCTGCGCGAGGATCAAGAACGGGTTGCGAAACTGGCGGCGGAGCTGGACAGGCTGTTCAACGCCTGTCTGCCGCCTCCGCGCCTGGTATCAGGGCGCCGGCGCAGTGGCCTGCAGCGAAGGACGCTGGTTGACGGCTGAGTACCAGGCCGCCAGCTTCGGGCAGTCTCGGCGCCAGTTGAGGTCGGGCATGCGGAAGTCCAGGTAGCCCAGGGCACAGGCGGCACTGATGGCTGCCACGTCGAAGCGTTCGTCCAGCTCGTCGGCGGATTGCTCGAAGGTTTCCAGGGCGCGGTCGATCTTGCTGCATTGGCCCATGACCCAATCGTCCCAGCGTTTGTCTTCGGGGCGCAGGAAGGTTTCGTAGCGCACCAGAATGGCGGCATCCAACACCGCGTCGGCCAGGGAGGCCAGGGTCAGGCGCCGCCAGCGCGTTGCACCGTCGCGGGGGATCAGCGGCTCGCCGCCATGCTGGTGGTCGAAGTAGTCGAGGATCACCCGGCTGTCGTGCAACACGCTGCCGTCAGCCAGTTGCAGGGCGGGAATCTTGCCCGCGGGGTTGTGTTCGTTCACCTCCGCGCTTGGGTTCACCGGGGTCAGGGTCACGCCGTGCAGGCTGACCGCGTCCAGTTGACCGGTTTCATGCAGCAGCACCATGACCTTGCGGACGTACGGGGAAGTGGGGGAGAAGAACAGGGTCAGGGCGGCGCTCATGCGGGGACCTCGGCGGCTGCAGCGGTGTAATGGCGCAGTTATACCGCATTGGAATGCTGCCGGGCAGGCGGGGCGGCGCTTTGGGCGGGACTCTCGCCTCAGAGCGCGGGAGCGTGCTGTCGGCGCTGCCAGCGGGACAGGGCGGAGGCCAGTGCGGCGGGGCTCTCCAGCCCCTGGCGGCGGGCGCGGCTGAACAGGATCAGGGCGATTTCGGCCGTGACCAGGGCATCGGCACTGGCGTTATGGCGTTGCTGCACGTGCAAGCCGAAGTATTCCACCCACTCATCCAGGCCGCCGTTGCGGATGCCAGCCTCCGGACACAGCATCGGGGCCAGTTCGGCAATGTCCAGGAAACAGTGGCGCAGGCGGTGATCGAGGTCCTGCTTGAGGGCGCGGCTCAGCATGCGCTGGTCGAAGGTGGCGTGGAAGGCCAGCAGCGGGCTGCCGCCGAGAAACTCCATGAAACTCAGCAGGGCTTCGGCCGGTTCCACGCCGGCGGCCAGCTCGCTCGGTGCGATGCCATGAATCAGCACGCTGGCGTTGAGCTTGCCGGTGTCGCGCTGCAGGGTGCATTCGAACTGGTTGCCGAGGTCGATGGCGCCGTCGTCGATGCTCACTGCGCCGATGGACAGCACCAGGTCACGACTCATGTTCAGGCCGCTGGTTTCCAGGTCCAGCACGACGAAGCGCTGCTGACGCAGGGGGCGTTCGTCCAGTGGCTGGGGATCGGGGAGGCCATCGCGACGGGCGGCGATGACCGGGTCCAGGGGCGTGCGGCGGGAGAACCAGGGGAAACCGTTCATAGTTGATAACGTAGCGCCAGGCTGGATTGCAGGCGCTGGGCCTGACGGAAGGACTCGCGCAGGATGCGCCGGTCCAGGTGGTTGAGCGTGTCCGGATCGAGCCGGTTGGAGTAGGGCAGGCCCTGCCGCGCCTGCTGCTGGTGCTGTTGCATGCGGGTCTGCTGGATGAAGTGATAGGCCTCTTCATAGGCGGCCCCATCCTGGGCGTCCACTACTTCGCGCTCCACCAGTTGGCGCAGGCGCTCCAGGGTGCCGCAGGCGCTGATGCCATGGGCCAGCGCAAGCAGCCGGGCGCCGTCGACGAAGGGCGTCAGGCCTTGCACCTTGAGGTCGAGGGTGTCTTTCTCGGCGCCTTTGCGGGCCACCACGAAATCCCGGAATCGCCCCACCGGCGGGCGTTGACGCAGGGCGGTGTCGGCCAGCATGCGCTGGAACAGGCTGTTGTCGGCGACCAGTACCAGTAGTTCCCGCTGCAGCGCCTCGCAGCCCTCAGTGGGGCCCCAGACGGCGCGCAGGTCGAAATAGATGCTTGAGCCCAAGAGGTTCTCCGGCGTCGCCTCGCGGACGAAGCTGGCGAAGCGCCGGCTCCATTCGCTGCGCGACAGGCAGAGTTGCGGGTTGCCGGCCATGATGCCGCCCTTGCACAGCTCGAATCCGCATTGGGCCAGGTACTGGTTGACGCGTTCAGCCAGTGGCAGAAGGCGTCCGCGAATGGCGGCGGCGTCCACTGCATCGGCCGCCTCGAAGAGGATGCCGTTGTCCTGGTCGGTGTGCAGGGTCTGTTCGGAGCGCCCTTCGCTACCAAAGCAGAGCCAGGTGAAGGGAATGCCCGGGTCGCCCATTTCCTCGATCGTCAGCTCGATCACCCGGCACACGGTGTGGTCGTTGAGCAGGGTGATGATGCGAGTGATCTGGGTCGAACTGGCGCCGTGGGCGAGCATGTTGTCCACCAGGCGCTGAATCTCGCCGCGCAGGGCGGCCAGGGTCTCGACGCGGCCAGCGTGGCGAATGGTGCGCGCCAGGTGCACCAGGTCGACCCGCTGCAAGGAGAAGAGGTCGCGCTCGGATACCACCCCCAGCAAGCGCTCGCCGCCGACCACGCAGACGTGGGCGATGTGCCGTTCGGTCATCGCCAGGGCGGCATCGAAGGCGCTGGCTTCGGGCGGCAGGTGGAAGGGAGCCTGGGTCATGATTACCGCGATGGGCTGGGAGAGGTCGGCGCTGGCGTCGGCGATCACCCGGCGCAGGTCGCGCAGGGTGAAGATGCCCTGCGGTCGTTGCCGGGTGTCGACGATCACGATGCTGCCTACCTGCTGTTCGTGCATCAGCCGGACGGCGTCGCGCAGTGGCAGGTCCGGCAGGCAGGCGATGGGCTGGCGCACCGCCAATTCGCCCAGGCGGGTGTCCAGGGAATACTGGGCGCCGAGGGTCTCTACGGCGCGGAGCTGGACCTGCTGGTTGACCTGGTCGAGCAGGCTGCTGACCCCACGCAGGGCGAAGTCGCGGAAGGGATTGGAGAGGGCGAACAGCTTGACGAAGGCTGCCTTGCCGAGCAGCAGGCAGAAGGTGTCTTCGCCGGCCAGGTGTTCGGTGCGGGTAGCGCGCTCGCCGAGCAGGGCGGCCAGCGGGAAGCATTCACCGCTGGCGATCTCAAACGTGGTTTCAGTGCCGCGCCGAGCCGAGTGCGGGCGTTCGCCCACCACGCGGCCCTGCTTGACGATGTAGAAGTGCTCTACCGGCCCGTCCTGGGGCTTGATGATGGAGTCGCCAGCAGCATAGAAGCGCAGCAGGCAGTGCTCGACGAGGAAGGCGAGGTGGGCGCTTTCCATCTGGTTGAACGGCGGATACTTCTGCAGGAACTCCATGGTGCCGTGGATGTTCTGCATCACCGCCTGTTTGCCGGCGTGGGCGAAGGCGTCTGCCTTGTTCATGCTGATGCCTGCTGTTCTTGTTAGAGGAACCATGCTGCGCGCGGCAACGGGGGACACAAATTGGACGTAAGTCTAAAGGCAGGCAAGCAGGTCGTCGGAAAATCGGGTAGGCCGCTACCGTTTGGCGGATGCCGCATTCTGCACGGGAACTTGCGTGCATTTTGCGCATCGGACCTGCGTGCCCTGTGCTAAAGCTACTAGTGCGGGTAGCTGGGCCTGCCACGGAGGCCCCTTTCGAGGACGACCCCATGAGTTACGGTGACCTGCTGAGCGAAGCCGAGCTGCAAGCGCTTGAAGAAATCATGCGCGTGCCCAGCGCGCCGCCCAGTGTTCTGCTGGTGGACGACGACGAGGCCGGGCGCGACGCCCTGGCCGACGAACTCGTCGCGAAGGGCATCCCTTGCATCACTGCCGACAGCGGCGAGCAGGCGCTGGCGCTGCTGGTCACCCGTCCTTCGATCGGCCTGATGATCACCGAACTGCACATGCAGTGCGGC